>CAYHSM010000025.1:0-13826 GCA_964359325.1 uncultured Candidatus Peribacteria bacterium | reverse complement strand
ATTCCGGCAGTTTATTTATTATGCCGTTCTGTATAAAAATTTTGTACGAATTATCCCTCCTGGATGGCGGGCAGGCATGAATGGTTTTTGGTTTTGCGTGAATGATAGGCATGGAGTTGTTAGTTACATGGTTTTTCCAATTGCAGCTACTATGGGTTTTAAATTTTCCATCATTTTAGCAAATTGTTGAGGAGTAATTTGCTGCTGTGCGTCCGAGAGCGCTTTTTCCGGATTTGGATGTACTTCCACTATAAACCCATCTGCGCCACAGGCAATAGCAGCTTTTGTCATTGGTTCTATGAGGGATTTTTTTCCTGTTGCGTGTGAAGGATCCACAATAATAGGTAAATGGCTTAATTCCTTAACTAATGGAACGCTGGCCAGCGCCAGAGTGTTACGTGTTTCAGTTTCGAATGTGCGTATGCCGCGTTCACAGAGAATAACTTGCGGATTGCCGTGCGACAAAATATATTCGGCTGCGAGTAATAATTCTTCAATTGTTGCTGACAGTCCTCGTTTGAGTAAAACCGGTTTCTTTATTTTCCCAAGCTCTTTGAGCAGTTCAAAGTTTTGCATGTTGCGAGCGCCGACTTGCACCATGTCGCTTTTTTCACAAATTGAATCTAAGTCCCTGATATCCAAAACTTCCGTTATAGTTGCAAGTCCATAGCGATCAGCGGCATTTCTTAATATATTCAGGCCTTTTTTTCCAAGTCCTTGAAACGAGTAAGGCCCTGTGCGTGGTTTGTAAGCCCCTCCGCGCATAATTTTAACTCCAATTTTTGCCAATTCCCGTGCCACTTCATCCATTTGTTCTTCAGATTCTATTGAGCATGGGCCAGCGATTACTGCTATTTGATTGCTTCCAATTTTGACTCCGTTTACTTCAATAATGCTCGGATCGTGTTTTGTTTCTTTGCTGACGAGCTTGTACGGATGGACGACTCGCATGACTTTTTCTACGCCTTGGAGGGCTTCCAGATGCCCTATGTTGAGGTCGCGTTCTTCGCCGATTACAGCGATTACAGTGCGCTCAATTCCATAAAGAGGCATTGGCTTAAGGCCTTTTGCTTTTAATTCTTCAATTATTTTGTCTGCTTGCTCCCGTGGAGCTCCGGCTTGCATTACGATGATCATATTTTTGGTTGTTAAGGAATTTTATTACTGAAAATTGCCCCAGTTTTTTTTACATGAGGCGAAATATTTTATATATTTTACAACCTCATGCTTTAGCTAAAATAAAAATAGCCAAAAAACCAACCGAAGGAGGTGTGTGAAATTTGGGCTTTTTGTAGGCTATTTTTTTGCATGAGATTGAATGTTGTGGCCCCGCTCAGCGGGGGTGTTGTAGATTAATACTATTTGTGTAGAATGGCTTTGTCAAATTTTTGTTTATCAAGCGAGCCCGAAGGGCTTGCTAATAAATAATGTTTTGCGAGAGCAAAACAACCATAATGTTATGATTATTGATACTCACGCACATCTGATGTTTCCTGAATTTAAGGATGATTTGTCTGAAGTTTTGGCGGCTGCGCGCGCAGCAGGAGTGGAAAAGATTGTGAATGTCGGGTGCAGTAAAGAGGCTTCAAAACAAGCATATGAAATGCTTTCGAAATATGATGGATTGTACGCTTCGCTTGGGCTTCATCCATATGATGTTTTGGATTTGAATGATGAGCTTTTGGATGAATGGGCAGGGTGGATAGCTAAGGATAAAAGGATAGTTGCGATAGGGGAGATCGGGCTGGATTATTATGTGAGACCAGGTGATCGTCCTGATAATTCTCCTATTCTTGCGGTTCCAAAAGAGAAGCAAAAAGAAGGATTTATTAAGCAACTTGAATTTGCTGTATGGGTTAATTTGCCTGTAATTGTTCACAATCGCGAGGCAGATGAAGATACTTTTGAAATTTTGCGCGAGTTTCCGAAGGCGCGATGTGTTTTTCATTGTTTTGGTTCGAATTTGGAATTTGCCAGGAAGGTTTGGGCGGCCGGGTTTATGACGTCTTTTACAGGAATTGTAACTTATCCGAATGCGAAGAATGTAAGAGAGGTTGTGAAAGAGGTGCCAATGGATAAATTTATGGTGGAGACGGATTGTCCGTATTTGGCGCCACAGGCTTATCGCGGTAAACGAAATGAGCCGGCGTATGTTATTGAAGTTGCAAAAATGATTGCGGAGGTGAAGGGGATTTCGGTTGAAGAAGTGGAAAGAGTGTCAGTTGAGAATTCAAAGAGATTTTTTAGATTTCAAGCAGGATCGCCTGGATTTCCTTGAATTTTTCCGGGCTGATGATTTCTTTGAAGCCGAGTTTGTCGGCTTCGTGTTTGCGTTTGTCAGAGTGGCTGACTTTGCGCAGTTCGCCGGAGAGGCCGACTTCACCAAAGATTGCGGCGTGGGAGGGGAGTGGTTTTTTGAGGAATGAAGAAGCGATTGCCATTAACACTGCGAGATCCGATGCCGGCTCGGTTAATCTTATGCCGCCGACCACATTCACAAAGACATCTTGGTTTTGGAGATTTAATTTGGCGTATTTTTCAAGGACTGCTATTAGAATCTGCAGGCGGTTTAAATCAAAGCCGTTTGCAGTGCGTTTGGGATAGCCAAAAGGGCTGGTTGAAACCAATGCTTGAACCTCAACCAAGAATGGGCGAGTGCCTTCGACAGCTACTGTAATTGCCGAGCCGATTGCATTAACCTTGCGGCCTTCCAAAAATTGCTGAGAGGGATTTTTAATCTCAATCAATCCTTTTTCTGTCATTTCAAAAATTCCAACTTCAGAAACCGAGCCAAAACGATTTTTGCTTGCGCGCAGGATGCGGAATTGTTGAAATCGATCGCCTTCAAAAAGCAGTACCGTGTCTACGAGATGTTCCAATACTTTTGGGCCGGCTAGAGTACCATCCTTTGTGACGTGGCCGATTAAGATGACAGGTGTATTTGTTGTTTTGGCGATTTCCAGCAGGCGTTCCGTGCAGTATCGTACTTGTGTTATTGATCCGGCTGTTCCAGGCAGATCGAGGCTTGAGATGACCTGTATTGAGTCAATTATTATCAAGCCCGGTTTCTCTTTATTTATAGTTTCAATTATAGTCTCGAGATTGTATTCGTTGAGGGCTTGCAGGTTTTGTTCGTTAAGATTTAGGCGTTTTGCGCGCGCGCTAATTTGTTCCACTGATTCTTCGCCTGAAATCAGCAGCACTTTTAGATTTTTAGCCAGGCTGTTGGCAATTTGTAGCGTGAGAGTGGACTTGCCGATTCCAGGTTCGCCGCTTAAAAGTGTGATGCTGCCGGGGATGATGCCATTTCCCACGACGCGGTCAAATTCCTGGATATTGGAAAGATGTCGACTTTGCGTGTTTTTTAAATTTTTGTTTGCCGGGTCATTGAGAGATATTGGCGTTTTAGCTTTCACTTTTAATGATCTTGGAGTTTTGGAAAGGCTACCGTTTGCCGGTTTGCCGATATTGATTACATCTTCCACGAAACTGCTCCAAGAATTGCACTGTGGACATTGTCCGATCCATTTTGAACTTTCATACTGGCAGGAATTGCAGAGATAAATTGTTTTTAGCTTCATGACCGCATAATAGGTGAGTATACGCTCACCGTCAAGAGTTTATTGTTGACCGTTGTTGAATATCGTTTTGAAGTTATGTAATTGCTGCATATTCGCGCTCATATTCTTTAGCCATTTTTTTGGCATCAAATTTTTCGAGAACTGTTTTATGTCCGGCTTGAGCTAGTTTTTGACGTTTGTCAGGATGGGAGACTAAGTCCAACAAAACATTGGTTAATTTTTTAGAATTTTCAGATTCCACCATCAATCCATTCTTATTATTAATAATTTCAGGAATCCCTCCAACTTTGCTCCCAATCACGGGTAATTCTGTAATCATGGCTTCCAGTAACACAAATCCAAATGCCTCTCTCCGCGATGGCAGCACGAAAATATCAGAACTTTTTAGCAGTTTTGGAATTTCTTTTTGGCGGCCGATCAGTATCGTGTGATTTTCAATATCCAGTTTTTCAATTAATTTTTCCAAATTTTGTCTGTCCGGACCTTCACCAACAATCACCAATTTAATATTTGGAAATTTTTTGACTATTTTTGGAATCGCTTCGATCAGATATCTCAGCCCTTTACGTTCATGAAGCTCCGCGATGCTTATAATAATCAGAGTGTTTTCGCGCGCCAGGAATAACTGTTCTTTAATCTTTTTGCGATCTTCGTCAGTAAAACGAAGCAGCTGCGATTGCCACCAAACCGTATCTATTCCGTTATGTATCACTTTGATTTTTTTCTTATGCTCCGGATACAATTTTTGCAGAATTTTTTGGTTATTTTTCGAAACCGTGATGATTGTTTTGACTTTTTTCAGATTGGATTTTTTGAATAAATTTTTCAGGAATGAAAGTTTAAAAGGATCGTGCTCTGTTGTAATGATCGGGATTTTGCATGAACTCGCAGCGCTAAAAGCGTAGCGGCAACTTGCCGGATTCCAAATGTGCGCGTGCAAAAGATTTATATTCTCATTCTTTATAATTTTGCAAAGCTGGAAATAATGACGAGGGTCGTGTTTGTGTTTAACATTCATTCGTATCACTTTGATTCCTTCTTTTATGAAATTCTCACACCAGCGATCAAGAGCAGGGTATGCGCTACAGCCTAGAATCGGCGTAAATTTATCTTTATTCAAAAATTTTGCGAGCAGAAACATCTGCAGTTCAGCGCCGCCTGTTTGAGGAGTGTCCGTATAAAGTAAAATATTTGACATTATCTAGAGTATAACCCGCAAACTTAAAGTCTGCAAAAGCTTGTGCTTATGAACATTAACTATTATTATTCTCTTTGTCTTATATTTAACATTAAATTTATGACTCTCCCCTCAATTTCCCAACTGTCAGAGATTGCCGCAAAGACAATCATACGGTTTCCTTTGGCGATTCTTGCCGCTTATGCCTTTACGATTTTGGCCATTGTTAATAACCATAATGAAAATGATATGATATTGGGAGTTATGTTGGCCTCAGTGTCTGCTTTTCCTTTTGCGTTGGCAGTGGATGTATTTATGGAATCAAAGAAAGCCAAGTCACCTTACAAGTTTTTTGCGAGATTGATTGTTTTAGCTGTTGTCGGGGCGGGTTATTATTATTTTTTCCGCCATTATGGTGAGTGGAAATTGGTTGATATTCAGAGGTTTTCTTTGATCCAAATTGCGACTGTTGCGCTTTTACTTTTTGCGCCTTTCATAGGTCCCAATAAAGCTAATGCGTTTTGGCAATATGCGGTTTCGTTGATAGTCAGGTCGGTTTTGGCTTTTGTATTTTTTGGAATTTTTTTCATTGGCATTTTACTCCTGCTCCAATCTATAAATTATTTGTTTGATGCCGGAATAAGCGAGCTTTATTACCTTGATGTGTGGTTTGTGTTGACTGGGATTTTTGCGTCAATGTTCTTTTTGGCCGGGATGCCGGGGAATTTTGCGAGACTTGAACAGTCCTCGGCTTATCCTAAATTTTTGCGCGTTCTGACAGAGTATTTTTTGGTGCCGCTCACGTTTTTGTATTTGATGGTTTTGTATGTTTACGCAGGCAAAATTTTAGTTACTTGGCAGTGGCCGTCTTCGGAAGTTTCCAGTTGGATTGTCGGATTTTTGTCCGTCGGACTTATTGCTTACTTTTTTTCTTATTCAGCAAAAGAAAAGTTTTTGCATTATGTTGAATTTTTCAAAAAGTGGTATTTTTTGATGATATTGCCTTTGGTTGTTGTTTTGGGGCTTGCTGTCGGAATGAGAATAAAAGATTACGGCATTACCGAGGATCGTTATTTTGTCGCGGCTTTTGGTTTATGGATGGTGGTTATGGCTGCGTATTATCTTTTTACCAAAACAAGAAATCTTAAATTCATACCGATTTCGTTTTTTGTGATAGTGCTTTTGTCGATTTACGGACCGCAGAGCGCTTTTACTTTATCAGGAAATAGTCAACTTGGCCGTTTGGAAACTTTGCTTGTTAAAAACAATATGCTTGTTAACGGGAAGGTTGTTAAAGTTGATGGTAGCAAATTGTCTAATGAGGATTCCGGTGAGATATACTCCATAGTTTGGTATTTGGCTGAATATAGAGGGGTTGGAATTTTGCAGCCGTGGTTTAATGAGGACTTGAAGGAATTTGAAAGTAAGGATTTTTACGTGGATGCCTCCGGTGTGCTTAGTTTGATGGGGGTTGATGGTAATTATAGTAATTATGGTACCGATGTGAATGAAGGCCTTTATAAAATTTTTCTTATGAAGAGTGATTGTCCTCAAACTTTTGAATCCATGTGTGCGACCAGTACGGGCGGGTATAAATATTTTGTTTCTTTATCTGTTAATGGAGAGGATGGAGTTTTGCCTACGCATTTTTTTGCAGGAGACAAAGAATATCTTGTAGGAATATCCGATGATCAGTTGCTTAGTTTGACCACTCTTGCAGGGGAGGCGATTTTTAGTGTTAATTTTAAAGATTTTGTGAAATATTTGGAAGAAGCTTTTCCTCTGCAATCAGAGATTCCGACCGCTACTATGACAATGTCGTTTACAGGAGGGATGTTGCGCATTTTACAGGTTGATTTTTATAATGATGATTTGAGCGTCGTTGTACTGGAGATAATGATGAATTAAGAAAATGCCGTAGTGAAAAATCTTGCAACAAACCTTAAGTGATGTTACTTTGCTCGTTGCAATTTTTGTTGAATGCGGGTCAGTAGCTCAGTCGGTAGAGCAGTTGCCTCTTAAGCAATTGGTCCCGGGTTCGAGTCCCGGCTGACCCACCAAGGATATTCTTTGATGTGGCCACCATTTTTAAGTTCTTCCAAATACTTAGACAATTTTCTCTCATCAGAATGATCTGTACTTCTTAAACTCAAAAAGGCTCTATCCGGAACTTGTGAATCTATTGTTCCATCATAATTTCCAACTAAATCGCCACCAATTAAAGTTAATGCCTGAGGTTTTGTGGTAATTTTTGCAATTCTAGAATATTTTTCCAATGCTCCAATAGCCTTTGCCAAAAGATCAGGGCCATCAGACTTATTGCTAATTTTTAATCGGATTCTTCCAATTTGACCAGTTATAATTTGTGCTCTTGATGGCTCAGTAAGAACAACTCCTTGTAAATTGCTGTAACCTCTTTTTTCCAATTCAGCTACAGCTCCTCTTGAGCCCCACCCTTCAGCCATTTCTTCCATTCTGGTAAGAATAACTGCAAAAGACGCTATTCTTTGTTCTTTTGGAATTTGCGCACCGATTTCAAGACAAGCCTTCAGTGCAGCAATCCATCCACCACCTTGATCTACAGCCCCTTTACCATAGTAAAACTCTTGGCTATTAGCATCGAGGACTCTTCTAGGAGTTAAAGGATCTTGAGTCCACTGATCTCTTTCAGTATCTTTAACCCCAACAGTGTCAATATGACCATCAAATGCCCACAATGGAGACGTAGCCCCATTCTTTCCCGGCCAAACTAAAACCATATAAGAAGGGGATACTTATATCATTTCTGAATGGGGGAATTCAAGTCTTATTTTTCTTTGTATTCTACTGTTACTTTTATTTTGTCGCCTGTTGCTTGCATCAGATCATGTAGTTCTTTGAAGCTGTTTTCTCCTGGAGTATCTGTTCTTTCAATTCTTCTATTATCTCCTTCTGCGACAACTTTTGTTCTAGACATTTTTCCTGTGACTGAGGCAAAATGTTTTACTATATCTTCATCCATTTGTCCTACTGGCTGGAATTTGAATAGTTTTGATTTTTTTTCTTCTCCTTTCTTGTACTTTATTGTTAGATTTACTCCATTCCCTGCTTCTTCTGCTTCATAATCTACTTCTCCGTTATATATTTGTCCTGTGCCCATTTCGCCTTTGTAGTATGTGGATTTTTGTACTCCTCCATTTAGCAAAACTGTGTCAGGAATCGGTTGAAAATATCCCATGTCTACTAAAACTGTTCCATATCCTCCGTCTTCTGTCTCAATTTCTCCAGTTACTATATAATGAAATTCTCTGTCGTTTGTGCATGCCAAAACTTGTGGATTTTTTATGAACCCTAAGTTTTCTAATATTTTTGCGAGAGCTGGAGCAATTTCTCTACATGTTCCGGCTAATCTTTCTCCTTTTCTTGTGAAAGTATCTGCGCCTTTTTTAGCAATATCTTCTAGTTTTGGGGCTTTGATAGTTACGTTTTCTCCATCTTTTGCCCATTCGTAATCAGCAGTTAACGAGCTGCGATCATAGTTAATGGTTTTTTCTTCCAATTGTTTTTGAATCCATGCGTTTAATGCACCGATTTTTTTTGATAATTGAGGGGTAACGTTTGGTTCTTTTCGTTGAGTTTCCATACGGATAAATTTAATTGTTAAAATATTAGGTTATCTTCATTTTACTACTTTTTTTAAATTAGTCAAGTGGCGGCTAACGGATCTGTTGCAAAAACCTGTGGGTGTCATTGGTTGCATATTGCTTATAGATTATATACTATTGTTTTAGGTTGATAAATCTGTCGAATATGGATGATGAACTTATTAAAAATGTAGATGTTCAGAGGATTGCCGAAGAGGGGAAGAGGGTATATGATCGTGTAAAGGTAAGCTATGAGCCAAAGGAGAATGGCAAGTTTTTGGCGATTGAAGTTGATAGTCAAGATGCCTTTCTCGGTAATTCTAGTGCCGAGGCTTTGGAGCTTGCTAAACAAAAATATCCAGGCAAGGTTTTTTATGTTGTAAGGATCGGTTTCGATGTAGCTGAAACTCTTGCCATGTCTTTTAGTAAATGATTCATTATGGTTAAGGGATTTTTTTTGGGCAAGTGGTGAAACTGGTAGACACGCAGCGTTCAGAGCGCTGTGGGCGATAGCTCTTGAGGGTTCAAGTCCCTCCTTGCCCACCATAGAAATCAAGCTTTGCGCTTGATCAATTGGTGAACGCTCCCTGTCATGGAAGTGAGCCATTTGAGCAAGCGCAAAGCGTAGATTTCCTTTTTCCCAATTTGTAAAAAAGTAAAAAATTTTTACATTTTTACGAATCGCCAGTAGAACGGGCCAGGCAATGGACCTTTTGCAAAAATTGCTGTGTCCGAATGTACAGCAAAAAGACAGCAAAAGCGACACGCCGGCAATGGAGAATAGCCAAACAATTTAGTGAACTGTCCGTCAGATAAAAATACCTTATCCTATTTTTTCCTCCGTCTCCTTCACCACCCTTGCAAATTCATTATATCCATTCTTATTTAAATGTATGCCGTCTGCGGCCGCATATTCTGCTTTGAAATTTATATCTATGCAGTCGTCTCCGTATTTTTTTCTAATTTCTTCATTGAATGCAGCTATTTGTTTTTCTCTTCCTTCTACAGGCTGTACTGTGCTTATTTTGACCTCTTGAACTCCTTTATCTTCAAGGAATTCTTTTATGTCAGCATAAGCTTGTAGATTTTTTTGAATCAATCCTTCATCGTCACTGCCAAGGCCATTTACGGCCATTTCCGCTAATATAATTTGTTTTGGAAGTTTGAGATTAGCAATTTTCGGCCACTCCGTTTGGAGGCGATCACGGAAACCCATTGGATTTATTCCAACTATTCCAAAGAAACCTGTATCTCCAAGATCGATTTGGTCTCTAAGGTCATGCATTCCAACAACTCCGCTGCTGCCAAAAATTCAGGTGTTTTGATTGCTTTTTAGTCTCATCCAGCCCTTGCCGTTATAGCCTTCTTTGCCATCATCGATTCGTGCGACAACTTCTTCAGAGCTTGTTCTTACTTTCTCTCCAAACATAGCCAGTGCCCTATTTGCGCTTCTATTCATTGCTCCGATCTTGTCTCTTGGTCGCTCAATATCTCTTGAAAAAATCGCTGCCAATTCTGCAACAGAAGCTCCGGCATTTGCACGAGCTATTAAGGTTCGACCTCTTTTCGCTAAAACTTCTCTTTCAATTATTGTCCTAGTATTATTATATGGGTCTCTTCTATATTCGACGCTTAATCCCTCTCCTGCTCCTCTCTCGTGTAACTGAAAAAGTCCTATACTAGCTCCACCGTCGCCAACGTTTTCATTCCTTAATCCGGATTCTCTGTATGCGTTTGCTATTGCCGCTGCTGTAATTTTTGCTATGCTTTCTCGTGGAATTCCTGCTGATGTAAGCATTTCTTTAAATACCTCTTCGATAATTCTGGCGTTTGCCCGTTGCGAATCATTGAGAGGCATTCTTATTTGTTCAGCTATTGGTTTTTCCAGATCCAATTCAGCGTCTATATTATAAATATCCTGATTTGCAGCTCCACTTATTTCTTGTTTGAAAGTTTCTTTGTTAGCTATGCGTATTTTTTCGTCTTCTTGATATTGTGCAAGATATTTTTCTATGTCCATTTCGTCCCCGCTCAAAATTCTAAATTTGTCTCCGGTGAAAGTCGCGACGTATTCGTTATTTTCATTCAAAAATCCAAGCCTGCCTGCGGCATTGTAACCATCCGGTACCACTCCGCGATGAGCCTTTATGAGTGAACCATCCTGTTTTAATACCAATAAATCTTTGATGTCCGGATCAAGCAGAATTTCTCCCAAGCCGACATTAAATTCATGGGAAAGACCGTTTTTGTCGCTTCCCAGGCGTTCGTAATTTAATGTGTACCATTCGTTGTCAGCGGAATCGGTGTATGCGCGAATGCGACGGGCTGTTTCTTTTTTTAAATTCAGCACTTGTTCCAGAGGAGATTTGTCTTGTTCTTTTTCTATGAGAATGCGGCTGTTTCCGCGGATGTCTGTGATTTCCGAATCTGCTAATTTTTTACGGTCATTTTCAATTATTTCCGTCATTTTTTCCGGAGTTTTGAATTCCTGTTCATGGTATTTTAAGAGTTTTTCGTGAAGGAGACCGGATTTTGGAGTGTCAATTGGTTGTTCCGGCTGCTTAGTTACTTCTGTTGCCGGTTTGTCGGATAGAGCAGCTCTTGCGTCTTTTGATGCATCAACTGCTTTTGGAGATTCCGGTTGGGCTTGAAGCACAATATCAATTTTTGGTTCTTTTTTTGGGACTTCTCCTGTCATTTTGCGTACGTTATTTTTATTTCCAATAATCTTACCATAAATTTGAGTTTTTATCAAAGGGGTTTATACTATTTTTGCTATGAAAAAGGCTGTACTTTATGAAAAGTTAAAAAATGGTTTTGTCAGGTGTACGTGTTGTCATCATCGTTGCATGATTGCGCCGGGACAGAGCGGGACTTGCGCTGTGCGGCAAAATATTGATGGTGATCTGTATTTGAGGGTTTATGGCAGAGCGGTTGCGGTAAACATTGATCCGATTGAAAAAAAGCCTTTTTTTCATTTTTTGCCCGGATCGCGTGTGTTTTCTTTTGGTACGGTCGGTTGTAATTTTAAGTGCAGTTTTTGTCAGAATTGGGATATTTCTCAGGCTCTTGAGAATGTTAGAAAGCAATATGCGAGTCGCGACAAATCTGAGATTATGATCGGTAAAATTTGCGCTGAGGGACAGGATCTTTCTCCAAAACATATTGTTGATTATTGCCTGGAACATGACATTCTAACAATTGCTTATACTTACAATGAGCCGACTATTTTTGCGGAATATGCTGCGGATACTGCGAAATTGGCCAAAAAGCACGGGATAAAAAATGTTTTTGTGAGCAACGGATACGAATCTGAGGAATGTTTGAAATTTATGCGCGGTTGGTGCGATGCCATAAATATTGATATTAAGGCTTACAGTGATAAATTTTATTCGCAATTTTGCGGAGCTAAACTGAAAAATGTGCTGGATACTGTGAAAATGGCTTGGGCAATGGGTTTTTGGTTGGAATGCACCACGCTTGTCATTCCCGGGTTGAATGACAGCGATAAGGAACTTTCAGATATTGCCAAGTATATTGCCGGGATTTCCGTTGAGATTCCTTGGCATACAACCGCTTTCCATCCATTTTATAAAATGAATGATCGTGACTCCACTCCAGCCTCCACTTTGTTGCGCGCTCATGAAATCGGCAAAAAAGCAGGATTAAAATTTGTTTATAGCGGAAATATTCCCGGAGTGGATAATGAGGATACGGTTTGTCCAAAATGTGGGGAAGTTTTGATTCAGAGATATGGCATGAGTTGTTTGAAAAATATTATTAAAGTTGATAAAAAGGGGAGCGGCAGTTGTCCAAAATGTAATGAAAAAATTTATGGAATTTGGAAATAGCAGAAAACCTGCGGTAGCTGATATGTTTTATCCCGGGAAGCCGGAGATTTTGAAGAAAATGATTTTTGGGTTTTTGGAAAAGGCCGCGCCTGGCGGCGGGCAGGCCGATGTTCCTGAGCTGCCAGGGCGGCTAAAGGCTGTGATTGTGCCGCATGCCGGGTATATTTATTCCGGACCAATTGCGGCTTATTCTTACAAATTATTTCGGAAACTTGATCCTAAAATCGACTGGAAAGTTTTATTGCTTGGCCCATCGCATTTTAAATATTTTTCCGGAGCATCTATTTCTTGTTTTGATGAATGGAAAATGCCGCTTGGGAATGTGAAAGTTAAGGATGTTAGGAAGGAGATTAAGGATTCGTCTGAGAATATTATTGAGGTCGATGATTGCGATGATGAAGAACATTCTCTTGAAGTTCAGGTTCCATTCCTCCAGACAGTTTTAAAAAAATTTACGCTTTATCCCTTGATTTTGGGTGAAGTTAAGAGTGTGGGATTGGCTGATGATTTGTGTGAATTTTGCAAACGTGACGATGTGATTACTGTTGTGAGTAGCGATTTGAGTCATTATTTGGAATACGAAGAGGCGAAAAAAGTTGATAGTGTGACAGGCGAGGCTGTTTGCGATTTGGATTTGGAAAAGATGGCTGAATTGGGGGATGCCTGCGGTAAAACTGGGATTTTGATTTTGTTGAATATTGTGCGTAAATTAGGTTGGAAATGTAAGATGTTGGATTATAGAAATAGCGGTGATACGGCAGGGGATAAGGATCGGGTGGTTGGTTATGGCGCTTTTGCTTTTTATGACTAAAAACTTTCAAAAATATTTGTTGGAAATTGCCCGCAAAGCGATTGCGGATGAACTTGGTTTAAAAATGGGGGAAATTGATGCGCCTGGGAATTTGTCGTCTGAAGAATTGCAACTTTTGAAAGAGAAAAGGGGAGTGTTTGTTACTTTGGAAATTGATGGAAAGCTACGCGGATGTATTGGAAATATAATGCCGGTTTGGCCGCTTATGGATGCTGTGAAACGTAATGCTCAAGCTGCGGCTTTCGAGGATCCCCGTTTTGATCCTTTGTCACGCTGTGAATTTGAGGAGTTTGAAATTGAGATTTCGATTTTGAGTTTGCCAAGTAAATTACAATATAAGGACGCTGATGATTTGCTTGCCAAGTTAAAGCCCATGCGCGACGGTGTTATTCTGAAAAAAGGTTATTATGAGGCTACGTATTTGCCGCAAGTTTGGGAAGAGATTGCTGACAAGGAAACATTTCTGGGATCGCTTTGTATGAAGGCCGGATTAAACATGGACGAGTGGAGGAGCGGGAAATTGGAGATTTCGATTTATAGTGTTACGGCTTTTAAATAAGGCTGTTTTACGCTAGCCGCGTGAATATTTTGTTGCTATAATGGCGCCTGTTATTTGCAAAAATTGCTCGCTTCGCTCGCAATTAGCCCGGGTGGCGGAATTGGTAGACGCGCAGGACTTAAAATCCTGTACTAGCAATAGTGTGCGGGTTCGATTCCCGCCCTGGGCACCAGAGATATTGTCCAATACAACAGCTATCGGGCAGTATTTTCTTGATAGACAAG
>CAYHSM010000024.1:0-13852 GCA_964359325.1 uncultured Candidatus Peribacteria bacterium | reverse complement strand
TAGGCAATTGATAAAAAATACCGTAAATGCATATACTCCATCTGAATTTCTGGATGAATTTGCCAAGTAAGAAATTTGACCTCAAGCCAGCTCCCCTTCCATCATCCACGCAAGAGCTTTTGTGATTTTGACGGGAACGATTTGGCCGAGGAGTTTTCTGCCTGACTTGAATTGGACGATTTTGAAGTGCTCGCTTCTGCCCAAACAAGTTTTGCCTTTTTGGCTTTCCACAAGCACATTGACCGTGCGGCCCAAAAATCGCTCATGAGATTTTAGAGATTTCGCTTTAAGCAGGATATCATTCAGTTTATGCCAGCGTTTATTTTTTATCTTTTCCGGAATGTCGTCTTTCATAAAACGAGCCGCAGTGGTGCCTTTGCGCCGTGAATACTGCGCGAGATACGCGTGTTCAAAATCCATTTCATCAAAAAATTTGCAAGTATTTTCAAATTCCTCGTCCGTTTCCCCGCAAAATCCCACAATAATATCCGTTGAAATGGAAATGTCAGGAATCGCTTTGCGAAGTTTTTGAATAATTTTACGATATTGCGCGGTGGTGTAAGTGCGATTCATGCGCTTCAGAGTGCGATCATTCCCGGATTGGAGCGGCAGATGCAAGTATGGCATTTGCGTTTTTAATTTTGCCATAGCCTTAATCAGCTGATCGGACATGTCTTTTGGATGGGAAGAAGTGAATCTAACCCTTTGCAGTCCTTTTGCGGAAAATTTGTCGAGCTCTTCCAAGAGATAAACAAAAGGTTCTTTTTTATTCAAAAATTCGAAAGTTCTTTCTTTTTCATCGTAACCGCTTAGGCCGTATGAATTTACGGTCTGACCGATGAGAGTGATTTCCTTGCAGCCGTTTTCAACCAATTTATTTGCTTCATTAAGAATATCATTGATGTTGCGGCTTTTTTCGCGGCCGCGGCTGTATGGGACAATACAGTAAGTGCAAAATTTATCGCAACCGTTGGAAATCGCGATAAATGCCTGTGATTTTGACTGGTGAGAAGTATGAGTTGGTGAAATTTTGAAATAATCTTCGAGGTTTTCTTCTTTGATTTCCGGGATTTTTATTTTCGGATTTATTTCGCGCGCCAGACTGGCGAGCTTTGGCAATTCTTCAGTGCGCAGAGCAATATCCAGCTCCCCCATTGCATTAAATAATTTATCGCGTTTACTTGAATAGCGAGAACTCGATTTGCGTACCATGCAGCCGGCGATGACAACAATAAGATTCGGATTCTTGCGTTTGAGTTTACCGATTGCTCGCATATGTCCGGTCACACGATCTTCCGCGTGCTGACGCACTGAGCAAGTGTTGAATATGATAAGATCGGCCCTGGTAAAAGTATTGGTTTTTTTATAACCCAAAGCTTGGAGATAAGACTCCATTCTTTCAGTATCGGAATAATTCATCTGACAGCCGTAAGTTTGGATGTGGTATGTTGGCATAATAAAGGCCTCAATAAAAATATAGATAATTGTTATTTTTGTACCTGCCACCCTGCTTCATCAAGTGCCAGCTCCAAGATGGGATTATCCTGCAACCGTTCATGTTTTATCAATCCTTTTAAATAAAACTTTGCTTCTTGTGTCTCCGTTTCTATTAGTGCATATATCAACCAATATATCTTTCCTGTATCCAATTCATTACCCTCCAATGCTTCGTTTAATAACGAGATTATGCGTTGATCCATTTGAGGGATTTGAACTCTAGCCAAATAAAATATAACTTCTCTTTGCACTGTTTCTCCCCTATTCAAAGCTTCTGTTAACAAATCCAAATCTATTGCTTCTCCCAATGCTCCTTTTATATGTAATGCTTGGATAAAATTTATATTATCTATTTGTAAATTTCCATTAGCGAATTTTGCTGCAGCATCCAAATTTTCATCCAAATATTTCGGATCCGTACATGCTCTAATGCCATCGAATTGTTCCGCTAAATTTCTTTGATTCATAATTTTTTATTTTATTTATAATATCTTGTTTGTTGATCAGCCCCTTTTGCTGAAATTCTTGCAGCTAATTTACCCTCCAAAATTTGTATAATTTTTGCAGCACTTGGCTGATTACGCCTTCCTGCGTTATCGGTTATATATCTTCGTGCATTTATAACTTGCTCCTGTAATTGTCTAAGTGTTGCATTTTGTAATCCGAAAATCGTTTCTAATTGTTGCTCTTTTAATATTGCTTCGATATTTTGCGGATTTTCTTGCAATAAAACATCCATTAATTCATTGCCTCTGTATGCTTTCAGCATCATTATGCCTGATGTTTCTTGAAATATCGTCCTAATATCACTATCTTTCATCCCAATTTTATCCATAGCACGCATTAATAATGATGAGACGCTTTTGCCTGATCCCATATATTCATAATGTCCCAATTCGCTGTAAAGCTTTAAAAACTGGCTTAGATCTCCATTATAATGTTTTATCATCGCTTCTGTAAATGCTTGGCCATATTCATAATTTAAATTATAGTTATCATTTTCGTGATGTTTTTCAAAATATTCCCAAAATGCTTCTTCCAATGTCATGCCTCCTCTCACAAGTTGACGAATTTCATCTGAAATTTTATCCACAGATTTCTTTAGAATTTTAGGTCTTCCCAGTCTTAATTCTGTAACGCCGTCTGCTGCCATATAATTAGCTATTCCTTCTATTATGCCACTATTAAATGGTCTTAGACTTGCCGCTCCTAAAATGCTGTGTGTTCTTTCATGCAAATATGTATCGAAAAAATCTTGTCTATTTGTTAAATCTCTGGCATTAAGTAATATATGACTACTTCCTCCGTGTCCTCTAATATGCTTCAACCCCGGGACATCCTCCATTATTAATACGGTAAGTTCTTGACCCGGCCTTATGCCTTGTTCACCGAACTTTTGTTGAATCCATTTTTCCATTTCTACTATTTGAGACTGTATTGCAGTTATATTGCCCTGATATTTTTGCGGGAAAAGTAATGTCACCCTGGTCCCATTTTTGAAAGTCATTTCAAGTTGTTGAGGTAAACTTCTTCTAAATGCTTCAGAATGTTTTCTTTCAATAATTGATCCCCAATTTTCATCCGCAGATTTTGAGACTTCCCAATGTCCAACAGCTGTATCTACCTCTCTTGAGTTCGCTACCGTTATTTTTACTGCTCCACTAAGTTCAGCATTAACTTTTACTTTTTTGCCTTCAATTTGTCTCCTTATTTCCTCCATTCTTTTCAATTCCACCAAGTTAATCACTTTATCCCTTAACCCTCCTTTTCTTGTTATGTCTTCCGCGGACATTTCTCCCTTCGTACTGACATATTTCTCAATCGCTTTTTTTAGATTTTTGACTTCATAACCATGAAAAGTTTCTCCCTGTGTATCCAACCATTTATAAAGCCCCGGAATCGTTCTCACTTTTTCAAGCTGAGCTGGTATTTGCTGATCTTCATTTACTTCTTCTTTTACTCCTTCTTCATTCAATTGATGCGCATAGGTTCTTGCTTCAATTTCATTTATTGTGAAAATTTCATCTTTTGTGGTTCCTTTTCTTGTTGCCCCTGCTGTTCTTAAATCGTATGTACCATCTGGATTTATTCCCTCTACAACCCATCCTTTTTCAATCCCTCCACTGCTTCTTTTTACATATACTTCGCTACCTAAAGAAATTTGCGTTGCAGCAGTCTCAGTCCTTGCTTCTATTGTTTTAATTGTCCAAACTTCATTATGCAAAACAAATTTCGTCCCTTTTCCACGATTATATACAGTCATCCCTTCTTCGCTTTGAGCCAAAACAACCCATCCTTTTTCTATTGTTCCACTTCTTCTTAAAACATATACCTCTTCTCCGTTGTGAATTTCTTCTACTTTCTTTTGCTCTTTTTGTTGTTCATTTGTATCTTGCCTCTTTTTTCTTTCTTGTCTCTCTTTAATTCCCGCATCTATTGTATCCTTTAATTGCTTATTGAATTTCCCTACTGTTGCACTAATTTCTCCCCAAGTTTGCACCAATTGATTCCATTTTTTACCTGTAAATGTTTCTATACCATTAATGACTCCGTCTAATTTTTGTTTCAATTGTAAATCTTGTATTTTTTTAATTTGCGCATTAATCCAGTCTAAAGTTTTTTTATCCCAAGTTGTTTCTTTTTTCTTGCCGGTATCTTGATCCATACTTTCCTCCACAGGTCCTGTTTTGCCTTCAGCCAATGCTCTTTCTAATGTTTCTTTTGCTCCCCCAATAGCTTTAAACATTTCTCCTGCCTGTTTACTGCCTCCGTTTCTATCCGGATGAAATTGAAAACTTAATTTTTTATAGGCTTTTTTTATTTTGCCTGCAGTTAATTCCCCTTCTATACCAAAAAGTTTCCTGGCAAAGCCCAAATCTTTTGCTCTATAAAACAGAGTTGTAAGAAAATTTACGTCCATTTGAATAATATCTGCTGTTGCAATCAATTTCCCGTCCTTGAAAATATCCTTAGCACTTTTTTTCTTGATAATTATTTTTGTCAATTGTGAGAATCTTGCCTCTATTTTTTCATATAATTCTTTAGAATTTTGTTTTACCTGTTCTCTGATTTCCTGCCATCTTCCTGATATCTTCGAAAAATTATCCGCTATATAATCATGTGTTTTATTCCATAAATCATTGACAATGCCTCTAACGCGTTGACGTAAAGTAGGGTCGGGGATTTTATTTATTGTTTCATCATCAGGTTTTTTATCTTCCTCGGTTTGCGTATCTGAGCTCCTTGATTGTTTTTGAGTTTTACTTTTTTTGAATGTTATATTTTCCTCTCCTTTCCTGGCTTCAAATTCCCCCTTTGTCGGATCGCCTGTGATCACAAATCCTTCTCTTCTCAAATACTCTACCAATGAAATTTTTCCTTTTGGAGTCAAAGTATCAAACTCATAAGTATTTTCGCCCGTTGATCTTGCTCCGTACAATCTTTCTATTTCACTTTTACCGTCTTCCATGGATTCTCTAAAAAGTTGCCTCATTGAAATGCTTTCTTTTGAAGGCTTGAAAACCATTTTGATGCGGGCTTTTTTACCGTTTTTTAAAGCGAGTTCTTTTTCCACTGTGATTTCTCCATTTTCCGCAATTGTTACTGCAAATCCTTGTTTACCATATTCTTCTTGCACTTTTTGGGTAAATTCTTGAGTTTGCCTACTATCAAAACTCCAAGTTGTAAGCGCCTCTTCTCCATTATTATTTACAGCCTCTTCCGCAACAACTTTGTATTTTCCTAATTTGTACGCGACATTTCTTCCGTTCAAACAGCTATATAAGGAGGCCAAAAAGCCCAGTGCCGGATGCGCTTTTTCAGCTGCGGTTTCCACTCCTTCTTCACCTGTTTCTTCCAAACATTCCATGCCGATTCGCTTTACCATCCCATTAAATCCTTTCTGTTCCAATAAATCCATTTCACGTTTACTTAACCGCGGGATTTTGTTGAGCAGTTTTGCAAGCGCGCCTCTTGCCCCGGCAGCTGTGGCATACTGCGAAGAGAATCTTGACAAATAGGGCCCAAGTATTTGTCCCCCAATGCCCATGAGCGCGAAAGTTGTTAAAAAGCCCATCAAAAGTTGAACTCCATATATTTTTGTTAATTCGCTTAATTGAATCTCTTCATATTTGCCGGTTTCCGGATTGTAAACTTTTTCATCAGTAAGGTATTTCCCCAAGAGGGTTTTATTGGAGAATTCATCTCCGTATACAGCTTTGCCTAAATAATGAGACCCTACGGTTCCTAATTCATTTCCAATTGTTCCAAATATTGCTCCTGATGCTGATGCTAAAGCTACTCCCGCCCATCCTCCTATCCCGCATGTGACTGCTGTTACAACCACAGCCGCTGTCGCCAATAATATTGCACTTACCATAGGCAGTCCTGTTTCTATGCACCATCTTCCAGCAGTATCTTCTGAAAATTCATCGCTTAATATAAAATCGCAAAATGCATCAATCTTCCCGGCCTCGACCATTGAGGCAATATTATCCAAATTTTTCTGGAATTGTTCTATTTCTTTTTCAAACTCATCTTTTAAGCCGCTTGACTTAATAAATCCCGCCACTTTATTTAAATCATTTTGTGCTTGCTTTAAATTCCCTTTTAAATTACCCAAAGCTTGTGAAGTTTTTATTTTCCGCGCATATCCTTCTACAAGCTGCACAAAATCAGCAGGTTTGCTTCCATTGAGTGTATTTTGAAATAAGTATTGGAGCTGTCCAAATTCGCCATTAATAACTTTGGCTCCTTCCACTAAAGTTCTGAGATTCGGATTTTTGGCAATTATGCCGCGCAATCCATTTTTAATATCAGTATCTCCTTTCTCAAGCCCTTGTAGTTGCTCTGTGGTTAAAATACGTTCAGCGCCAATTTGTCGCAATTGCTTGTAATCCCTACTAAGTCCCGCACCCATTTGGTCTCCTTCCGATGTTATCCAAAAATAGCTTATAGAGCCATCAGGCTGTTCTTTTACTAAAAAGAATTTAGGATGATCTATCTCGTTTTCTTGCAGTGAAATAGGAACATATCCTTCTTTGATCTTTCCGTTTGCAAAACATACATTTGCTGTAAATCTCTTTTTTAAATTTTCGACTTGTTCGGAATCTTTTAATTTCTTATAGGTACTTACTATGTCATGTACACCCATTCTACCTGCGAGTCCCGGTATTTTATTTCTTTGCGCGTTTTGTTCTTCCAAAAGTTTTAAAGCTTCATCGTATTTTCCCGCATAAAACAATTTTTCAAATTCAGAAAATTCCGGACTTGAAGAGATTTTGCCTAGAACCTCTTGGATTTTTGGTGTCAAAAATTCATTGGTTTCTCCGTCTAAAGCCTCGCGTGCCCGGAGCAATAATTTGTCTGTGTTTTGTCCGTTATTTGAGGAAAGTTGATATTGATTGCAAAGATTTGCGATTGATAATTTTTTATAATCCGCTTCCAGTTGTGTGATTTCGGATTCAGTTTTAGAAAAAAGCTCCTTGAACTGATTGAGATGATCTATCGCCTGAGTTATGTATTCTTTTTTGGACGGCTCCCATACTTCCCAAAAGCCGGGATTTTCTTCAACCCAATTAGCCAATTCTTTCATTCTTCTTTGTATACATTCTTCACAATGCTGTCGTTTCCCATATAAATTTTTTAATTTTTCCTCAATCTCTGTCGTTTTTTGGGACATATCAAAAATATTCCCCATAAGCATTTTATTATCCACGATGTTTTCTTTTTCTCCGTTTATGAGTTTCCCGAAAGCTTTCATAAGCGCCTGCTGAGCCGCCTCCTCTTCAAGTTCTTTCAAAAATCTTTCATATATTTGTTCAAGGTTTTTATCTATTTCTTGAATGGGGATTCTGTTTTCGGGAGGTATTTGCAAGTAAGCTTGATAATAATTTTTCAAAGCTGCTTCTGATAATTTGAGTCTTTCATTTAAAGCTTTAAAATCTTCAGGTACTTCCAGATCATCTGTTCCTTCAGGAATTACTGTTGGCTCTTGTACTGCGACTGGCGGTGATACTGCTTCTGCGTCCGGTATATTTGCGGATGGGCCCGTTGGCGGCTGTGCAGCCTGTGATTGTTGACCTACTTGAGTTGCTTGTTTCTTTTCTTGCACTCTTGTCTCCATTTTTTGCAATAATTTTCCTTTTTCTTCTTTTTCTTTTTTTTCCGTTTCTTCAATATCCTTTAATGTTTTTGCTGATTTTAAATCTTCGCCTGTTTTTCTTTCTATCTCTATCCATTCCGGTTTCTTGACCAATTCCTCAGCTTCCACTGCATAAGTATCAAATTCCTCTTTAGTCTCGGTGTTATGTGTTGTTTCCGTACCAAATTCAATTTTATGGTCTTGTTCGTAAACTTTGCTGTTTATGGCTGTTATTGTTGCAGGGCCGACTTTTCCGTCAGATTCAACTTCGAATATCTCCTGTAATCTGTTTATTTTTTCTTCATCCAGTCCATAAAGTCTTAATCTGGCATTTATTTTTTGCCAATGTCCGCTTCCTTTTTCATAACTTTTGAGATTTATAATTTTTTGGATTTCCGTTCTGTTTACAAACAACGGTTCTATACATTCAAAAACATCCTTAATTTCTTTTTGTTTCTCAAACTCCTCAAAATCTTTTCTGATTTTTTCAAAAAGTTCTTTAAATTTATCTTCTGATTTTTTCTTAAAATCTTCCACTTCTTTTTGCCATTTATCGCTTGAGGCATTTAATTTCCCTTTAATTTCAGCTTTATGTTTATCTGAAAGTGCGGATTTTTTTATTCTTTCTTCCATTTCCGTTATTTTTGTTTCAACCTCTTCCTCTTGCACAAGATCTTTGCCCGCTTCAACCGGAGCATCCTCAGTCACACCCAAAACTTCTTTTTCTTTCTTTGCAATAGCTCCTTTTAATTCAAGTTTACCCATTTTTAATCGTTAATATTTTTTATCATCTCATCCGCTTTGTTTTTTTCTTCTTTTTCCTCTTCTTTAACCGCGGATTTATATTCCGTTTGATATAGCTCCTCAAAATTCTGCAGATATTTTTTATTTATATCTGATTTTTGAATTTTTACAGATTCTTCAAATTCTCCAATTGCGGTTTTTTCGTTCTCTAAAATCGCCAAAAGTTCCTTAAGGTTCTTTTCAGGCAAAAAATCAATTATTTTAAGATAATTTTGTTTATCCTCCTCACTTAAGGTGCGGCTTTCTTTTATCAGTGTTTTTATTTTTGTTTTCATCTTTATTTTTAATCTTATAATTATACCAGAAAAGCAGCATTTTTGGAATGCTATTATTGATGATCTGCCAATAAAATAGAGCTTACTTCAATCTGCTTTCTATATATTTATTCAAACTCAAATTATGAGCCATTGATTCATAGTATAATTTTTCATGAGTTTCGGGATTTATGCGCAGAAGGATTTTGCCGTTAAAGTTCCCGGAATAATCCGGCTCAGGTATTGATTCTCCTGATTTTTTTCTTCTTTCAATATCTTCATCAATCATCTCAATAACGGCTTCGTTCAGCTCTTCAACAGTATCCGCCATTACAAGAATATTATTGAATTTGGGAATTATGGCTTTGTACGCCTCATCGCCATCTTCACCTATAGGGATGATTAGGTAACTATATTTACAATGTTTCATTTATAAGCGGGTTAATTTTAAAAATTACGGTTTTTATATAACATCTTTTGACTAAATTATTATGGACCGGAAACCTGATTGACTCTTTATTATTTTTTTTAAAGATATGATGACTTCCCCTTATCCTGTCCAATTTGTAACCCACAGAATTTAATATCGTTTTAATTTCGCGGTATGGAACTTCTTTTTTATTAAATAATTTATGAAATCTCTTTTTTAGATTAGTCACGGTATGCTTGGTTAAATGATATCATTTTTGATAGCACTTTGTCAATAATTATATTAAAAAAAACTGCTATCTAATCAGATATAGCAGACAAAGTTAAAATTTTCTTAAAATCTGGCCACTTTTTTAAATCACGCCGTATGTCGCTTTTGCTGTCTTTTTGCTGCATATTCGGACACAGTAATTTTCACAGAGACCTCTTCCCTGTCACGTTCTTATTTGTAAATTGTAAAAAAATCAAAATTTTTTACTTTTTTACAAATCGAAAAAATAAAAGGATGGGGAGAAATCCGGGAAGAAATCCGGGGAGAAATCTGCGCTTTGCGCTTGCTCAAATGGCTCACTTCCATGACAGGGAGCGCTCGCCAATTGATCAAGCGCAAAGCTTGATTTCTGGTATCCCCGGCGGGAATTGAACCTGCATCTAAGGTTTAGGAAACCTCCATTCTATCCATTGAACTACGGGGACCTGTTTAGGTAATTACGCCCTATTCAGCACAACGCACTTTGTCTGATCTTCCGGCAATTCGGTTATTGATTTTATTGTGAATGTGTCCGCTGTTTCGATTTTGTCTTCCCAAATGCCTTTTAGGGCTGCGGTAAGGTCTTCATCACCCATCGGGATAATGACTCTCGGCTCAATCGCTTCAATTACTTCAGTTGCCTTTTTTGTGTCCAAATTGCTCCCCTTCCCAATCTTAATCATCAAAATATCTATGTCTCCAAGCTCTTTAACCATGTCGCTTGTGAGGCTGTGCCCCAATTCTCCAAGATGACAAATTTTTATACCATCCACCTCAAAACAAAAAATTATAGTTTTTTCGCCTTTTCCGGTTTCCTCCTCCTTTGATTTTGTTTTAGTCCAAGCCTGAAAACCAATGATCGGTATATCACTTACTTCATATTCTCCGGGCCAGTCAAAAACTCTCTTTGCGCCCTCAACTTCACCCAATTCTTCTTTAGCTCCAAGATTGGACAATACGATATCTCCTTTTAATTTTCCGGCTTTACGATCAGGATTTATGACCAAAGTGGCTGACTTATCCTTGACGGTAAAACAACTATTGTTGTGCCATGTAATTTCCATATATTGCTGTTTAAAGAAATGCAGGCCCGCCTGTCCGGCAGGCAGGCGAAGACTAGCAAAAAAGCGGCAAGGTGGCAAGGCTTAGGCTTGTCATGTTATATTCTTATTGCTACCATTCCTTAAGAATTTCTAACAATTTTCCGGATGTCCAAAATTACAAAAATTTTAAGCCGCGAGGTGCTGGATTCCCGCGGCAATCCGACTGTGGAAGTTGAAATTTTTACGGAAAAATCGAGCGGGAGTGCGATTGTGCCGAGTGGGGCTTCGACCGGCGTGCATGAAGCTTTGGAACTGCGTGATGGCGACAAAAAAAGATATGGAGGTAAGGGCGTTATGAAAGCCGTGGAGAATGTGGTGAATTTGATCGCGCCGGCTGTCGTGGGAATGAATAGCGAAGATCAAGAAGCTATTGATCGTAAAATGATTGAATTGGATGGCACGGAAAATAAATCTAAACTCGGCGCTAATGCGATTTTGGGAGTGTCGATGGCTGTGGCGCGAGTCAGTGCAAATGAGCGTGGGGAATTTTTGTACGAATATTTGAGCGGTGGCAAAGCTTGCGTTTTGCCTTTGCCTATGATGAATATTATAAATGGCGGGCAGCATGCGGACAGTGGTTTGGACATTCAGGAATTTATGATTTTGCCTGTTGGCGGCAAAAATTTTAAAGAGGCTCTGCGTATGGGCGCTGAAATTTTTCATACCTTAAAAAGCATTTTGAAAGACAACGGGCACTCGACAAGTGTTGGAGATGAAGGCGGATTTGCGCCTAAGCTCAAGCAAAACGAAGCTGCTCTGGATTTTATTGTGCAGGCAATAGAAAAGGCCGGATATAAACCCTGGAAAGAAGTGATGATCGGTCTTGACGTGGCCGCGAGTGAATTTTATGACGAAGCAAAGAAGGTTTATAAAATCAAAGTTGATGGGAAATCCGAGGAATTGAATAATGGAGATTTGGTTTCTTATTATGACGTTTTGTTGCGCAAATATCCCATTATTTCCATTGAAGACGGTCATGCTCAGGACGACTGGGAAGGCTGGGATAAAATGATGAAAGAAATCGGTAAAACAATCCAGGTTGTTGGTGATGATTTTTTGGTAACGAATGTAAAAAGGCTTGAAAAAGCGATTAAAGCCAAAGCTGCCAATTCCATTCTCATAAAATTAAATCAAATCGGGTCGATTACCGAAACAATTGCGGCAATCAAAATGGCTAAAGCGGCCGGCTGGACTGCTGTAATTTCTCACAGAAGCGGAGAGACTGAAGATACAACAATTGCTGATCTTGCCGTGGCAATGGAAACCGGGCAAATCAAGACCGGTTCTTTGTCCAGGACCGATCGCGTTTGCAAATACAATCAACTTTTGAGAATTGAGGAAAGGCTTGGGGATAAGGCGGATTTTATTGGAGGCAAAGCGTTTTATCAATTAGAAAAAATTTAAATGCTAAAAGAAATCAAAAAATCAGTTGCAAAAGATTTGTTGCCGAGGCGCCGTCCGGATTCCCACAAAGGCGACAATGGCCGTGTGCTTATAGTTGGCGGCAGTATTGATTATTTTGGCGCGCCGATGTTGTCGGCTCTGGGTGCGTTATATAGCGGCGCTGATTTGGTATATCTCTATGTGCCGGAATGTAATTTTGAATGTACGCGAAGTTTGTATCCGGATTTTATTGTAAAAAAATATCCGGGTGAATTTTTGACTGCGCGTTTTGCTGAAAATATTATTGAATTCGGGAAAAATTGCGACAGTGTTTTGATCGGGCCCGGTCTTGGCGACCATGAGCAGACCGTCGATGCTGTTTTGGAAATTTTAAGCGGCCTGAAAATCCCGACCGTTTTGGATGCCGAGGCCATGATGGCGCTCAAAAAAATCGATAAATTCCCTCTCCAGCAGCCGATTGTTATTACTCCGCATCAAAATGAATTTCAAAATTTGGTTGATCGCGAAATTGTTGTAAATGAAGCTGATCCAAAGTCTATTGTTTTGTTGCGTTCCATTGCCATGGACTTGCATATAAATGTTTTATTAAAAGGGCACACGGATTATGTTGCGTCCGAGGAAGGCGTTGTTGAGACCAATCATACCGGGAATGCCGGTATGACTGTTGGCGGTAGCGGTGATGTGTTGGCCGGTGTGGTTGCTACATTTTTGGCTCAAAGACTTGAAGGTTTTGACGCTGCAAGATGCGCTGCGTATTATGTCGGGGCTGCCGGAGATTTATTAAAAAAACAAAAAGGTTATCTTTTTTCCGCCAGTGATATTGCTATGACTTTGCCGTATGCGATACCTTCGGTTTAAAATTTTTGAGAAATATAAAAGAGAGCTTAAATGTGGCCTGTCCACGCGACATGGCGGAGTAAGCGTCGGGTGTTTTGAAAGTTTGAATTTGGGAATTGGAGTTAGCATCGGCGACACCGAAGATAATTTGGCTGAAAATTATAAGAGGTTTTGTGAGGCTGTTGGCGTGGATGAAAATAAAATCGTGTTGGCTGTGCAGGAGCATACCGATCAAATTTTCTGCGTAAAAGAGGCTGGTGATTACGGCTGGCAGAAGCCCGTTTCCGGCGTCGACGGTTTTACCACAAACATGCGCGGCGTTCCTTTGATGGTGCGCTTTGCTGACTGTCAGGGAGTGTTTATGTTTGATCCGGCACAGCGCGTGGTGGCGGCTGTTCACTCCGGTTGGCGCGGCAATGTACAAAATATTATTGGCAAAGCGATTGGTAAGATGCTTGATGAATTTGGCTGCAAGCCGGAAAATATTTTAGTTGGAATTTCGCCTGCAATTGGGCCATGTTGCGCTGAATTTAATCTATGGCAATGCAGTTTGGATCAACTGACAGAGGCCGGCGTTTTCCCGCAAAATATTGAAATTATGCAAAGGTGCACGTCGTGTGAAAGCAAAGATTTCTTTTCTTACAGGCGCGATAAAGGAAAAACGGGTCGGATGGGAGGAGTGATTGAGCTGATGTGATATTGGCTGTGTTGATAATTTCCCTAAATGAATTGAAAAATTTGTAAATTACGTTTTTCCGTTCCCGGGAACGGAAAAATTTTGGATTTTACAGGACATGCCTGTCTGCGGGCCACGCCTGAGGCGGGTGCGACGGGCGCGATGGGTGCGACGGGCGCGATGGGTGCGACGTGGAGTGGGATTGAAAATGGCTGCGCCATTTTTGCTTGACGTGGGTTTTGGCTGGATTCGCGTGGGTGGCGATTAATGATTGGTGTTTTGATCGTTGGTCCGTTCCCGGGAATGGGGCTGAGTGGCGTTTTTAAACTTTGAGTTGACAGCTTTTTTGTGTGAATAAGTCTTGTTTTTGGAGCGGCTTGCGGTGGAGATTTTCGGATTTCCGAGAATTTTGCGGAAAGTTTGTGAACGGAGGGTTTGCGGGGGCGTTTTTGACGT
>CAYHSM010000023.1:3730-14433 GCA_964359325.1 uncultured Candidatus Peribacteria bacterium | reverse complement strand
TGGTGTTACGGGCAAGGCGGGAATGGGGTTGGGCTTGGGGTAATGGCGGTAGGAGTGGAAATTGAAAACGCCTGCGGTGGGTTGGTTTACAAGCCATTTATAATATTGTAGACTGTTTGAGGCTTAACTTGGGAAGCATAAAAAAAATTATGAAATTTAAAGGTCAGCACATCTTGTCTACCGAGCAATTTGATAAAAATGGACTGATTGATCTATTTATTGAGGCTAAGAAAATGGCCACGTTTAAGGCGGGCAAGGTGGGTGCAACAGGCGGGGGCGGTAAATTTGCGAATATAATGGAAGGCAAAATTATGGCTACGTTATTTTACGAACCTTCGACCAGAACCAGATTTAGTTTTGAAGCTGCGATGCTTAGGCTTGGCGGGCAAGTGATCAGCAATGCCGATATGATGCAGACTTCTTCATTCAAAAAACTTGAAACCTTGGAAGATACCGGGAAAGTTGTGTCTCAAATGTCTGACGTGATTGTGATGAGGCATCCAGTTGCCGGTTCCGTTGCGGAATTGGCTAAATTTAGCGATGTGCCGGTTATCAATGCCGGGGATGGTTCTGCCGAGCATCCGACCCAAGCTCTACTTGATCTTTATACGATTTGGAAAAAGTTTGGAAAGATTGACGGATTAACAATTGGCATGGTTGGGGATTTAAAAAACAGCCGTGTGCAACATTCACAATGCGGATTACTTAGGCATTTTAAAGTTAAAATCGTATTGTGTGGGCCAAAAGGGTTGGAAATGCCTGTTGGGATTGTGGGTGATTTGAAGAAGAATGGTGTGAAAGTTGAAGTTGTGAATGACTTGAGGAAGTTTGTGAAAATGGTAGACGTAATCAGCGTAAGCCGCATTCAAAAAGAGCGTTTTGTGAGCGAGAGGGAATATAAAAAATTTGCGGGGACGTTTGTGGTTAATGTGCAACTGATGAAATTCGCAAAAAAATCCGCGATTATCATTCATCCTTTGCCAAGAGTTGATGAAATTTCTGTGAATGTTGACAATGATTCGCGCGCGAAATATTTTGAGCAAGTAAAAAATGGGGTCGCGATAAGAATGGCTCTACTTAAAAAAGTTTTGATTGGTTAATTATGGCTACAATTTTATTAAAAGACGGGCAAGTGGGGTGCGGGTTGGGAGTTTATGATGCTGATGTTTTGATTGAGGACAATAAAATTGTAAATACTTTTGATTGGGGAAAAGAGATAAAGGCCGATAAAGTGATTGATTGTAAGGGGAAGCTTATTTTGCCCGGGTTGATTGATGCACATGTTCACATGAGAGAGCCCGGTCAGTCTTATAAAGAGGACTGGGAAACCGGTTCCAAGGCTGCGGTTGCCGGTGGGATAACCACTGTTTTTGACATGCCGAATAATCAGCCTCCGATTTTGACTGTTAAAGATTTGGATGCAAAAAGGGCATTGATTGCTGATCGCAGTTATTGTAATTATGGGCTTTTTATCGGATTTAACGGCAAAAATATTTCCGAGATTAATAAAGCTAAAAATATAGCAGGAGTGAAAGTTTACGCTGCAACATCCACCGGGAATATGATCGTAGGCGGCGGTGACATAGAGAAACTTTTCAAGAAATGCAATAAAACTATAGTGGTGCATGCTGAAGATGAAGTTAGTATTGCTGAAAATACCGAAACATATTTGGCTGAATTTGATGGGCGCGAAATTGATCCGTCCATTCATTCTAAAATTAGATCTCCCGAATGTGCGGCAAAAGCTGTAAAATTCGTGTGTGAATTGGCTAAAAAGAGTGGGCATAAATTGCATGTCGCGCATGTTTCTTCGGACCAGGAAATAGCTGTGATTTTGGAATATCGCGATAGCGGAGTTACGTGTGAAGTAAGCCCTCATCATTTGCTTTTGTCAGAGGATGATTACGGGCAGTTAAATAATTTTATAAAGGTTAATCCGCCGGTAAGAAGTCGTACAAATGTTTTTGGGATGTGGAAAGCTTTAAAATTTGGAGAGATTGATATTGTGGCGACTGATCATGCGCCTCATACATTTGTTGAAAAGCAGCAGGGGTATATGCAAGCGCCGTCCGGTATGCCCGAGCTCGAGACTTTGCTACCGATAATGCTTAATGCTGTGAATAGCGAAGGATTGGAGGTCAAAGAATTGGTTAAATTGTGTTGTGAAGGGCCTGCAAAGTTATTTGGCGTGAAGGGGAAAGGACAGATTGAGGTGGGTTTTGATGCGGATATTGTTGTTGTGGATATGGATATGGAGCGCGAGGTTAAAAATGAAGAATTATTTACCAAATGTGGCTGGTCGCCTTATCATGGAAGTGTATTTAAGGGCTGGCCGATTATGACTTTTGTTGGCGGGGAGCTTGTGTTTAAGGGTGGGAAGGTTGTGGGGAAGAAGGTGGGGAAAGAGGTGGAGTTTGAGGGTTAGATATTTGTTGTTTTTTGAATAATGCCGGTGCCGCCGTCCATTTTTATTTTTGTGCCTAGTTTTATGTCATTTTGATTTAGAGTGAAATTGGCAATCACCGGGATTTTGCTTTCTCTGGCTACTATTGCGAGGTGGGAGAGTAGGCCACCTCCTTCGGAGATAATCCCTTTGATGTGTGGGAAATATTTGGTGAGCTCAGGGGAGAGGATTTTGGTGTAGAGAATAAGCGCTGCATTAGGCTGACGTTGATCTTCTAATTCTTGTTTGGAAACCAATATTCCTTCTGCAATGCCTGCCGAGAGACCAATAGGATTGCCTGAGGAAGCTTGATCTATTGGAATGTAAGTTAGGGTTTTAGGGGACTCAAATTCCGAGTATTTTAAGTATTCATTTTTGATTTTTTCATAAATTTTTTCATCTAGAATTTTTTGATCAATAATATTTTTCAGATTGGAAAAATAGATATTTTTTGGATTTGTGAAATTTTGTTCTTTGGCTATTTCCAAAAGAATATTTTTCAGTGTTTGAATATCCTTGACTACCAGCCAACGATTTATTTCTCTCAGGCGATTGTAAATTATGGCCTGCTTAAGAGGATTCTCCAGTAGGTTTTTTTTGAATGAAGGGAGTTTATTCCACCAATTTTCGATATTTTCGTCTTTGGAATCTCCTATTATCGTCGCTGTGAATTTACTTTCGTCGGCTACTTCCAGGCTGTTGCCGCTTAAGTTTTCGTTTTTTAATTTTATTCCCGTGAGATCGATATCTTCTTTTTTGATGAAATTGTAGTAATTTAGAAGTGTAGAAATGTTGATTTGTTCTTTTTTGATTAGTCTTTGTAAATTATCAATGGCAGTTTTTGTCAGGAGATTGATTTCGAAGATCAAGCTATAGTGTTTGAAGAATATTGCTAAGAATTCTTTCAGTTGCTTGTGGTCGGATTTTTCTTCGATTGCATTTTTGAGTTCGACAAAAAGCGTTTTGTAATTTTTTAGCTTGATGAATTGAAGACGAAAACTATTTACTAAAGTAGTTAATAATCCTTTGAAGCTTGAGAATTTTGGGGTTAGGGTTTCAAGGAAAGTATATGCCGGTAGTAATGTTTTCAATTCCGCTTCACGGTTGATGAATAATTCATTGCCGATAATTTTTAATATTGGCCAAGATTTGTAGTTGATTTTATGTTTTTTGTAGGCCAAATCTATTGGTCCGCCAGTTTTGTAGATTTCTTTCAGAAGATCATAAGTAATTTGTGTTGGTCGTGGGGCGATTTCGGAGATTTCGGTTTTTTCGAAGTAGAATTTTTCATTTTTTGGTAGAGCGTCATCCAGGAAAAGGCTTTGTTGGTAGTTTTTTTTCGAGATGGTCGTGATTGGTCTGGCCTGTAAGAAATACCAGGTGTTATTTTTAATGCACCATTCTATGTCTTGTGGGGATTTGTAGAAATTTTCGATTTTTTTGAATGATACTACTGCCGTTTCAAGTCCCGGGAGTTTGTTTGCTAAATTCTTTGGTAAATAATTCCAGTAAAATTCCAATTTCTCCGGTTTGATTTTGCCCCCGACGACATCTTCGCCGCGGCCATGATGATATTCCATGATCATTTCCCGATTGCCATTAGGATTTCTGGTAAAAGTGATGCCAGAGATGTTTGGTTCGATGTATTCCTGAATTATTATTGAAAATTTTTCGATTTCGCCATGCAAAAATTGGAAAGCTTGGAGGCTTACTTCTTGTATGGCTGCTGACAAGCCTTCTTTTTTGATATTGATCAGAGTTTTAAATTGGCCTGCGAAGGAGCTTTTTTCACTGTCTTCGATTAGCGCGCTGGATCTAACGGCATAACTTTCGCAGTTTAATTTATCAGCTATTTTTTCGCTTATTTCTAATATTGATTTTGTATTTAGAATTGTTTTGGAATTTTCTGAAAGATTAGGGAGGAGGCTTTGTTTTAAAAAATCCGCTGAAATATAGCTGAATTTCGGCACATTTAAGCCGAGTTTTTCTAAATCAAAAAGACGTGAGGTTTTGCCGCCAATTTTGTCTTTATTCATATTCCCAAGGTTTGTTGTAGCGGCCAATGAAAGTATGTCCGCGATGTTCTAATTCTACAGCAGTTATTTTGGCGTCGAAACAATTCACGTAACCATCGCAAATTGTAATCACCGTGCTGTTTGGAGGGACTTGAGCGAAGGCGTCTTCCAAATTAATGCTTGGCGTATACATGATCGGAATATTTACGCTGCCTGGAATTTTGGAATCTTCAAATTTCCAAGGTTCGCGTGAATCTACCAGCACTACACCATTTGCAACTTTTTTCTTAACTTCGCTGGTAGTGAAGATTTTTTTGTATTTTTCACTTTCATATTTTTCGGAAAATTTTATATTGCCTGTCCAGTCCCCACCCCATTCAACCCAGCCATTGGCGCCATTTTCCAGATAACTTGCCACCAAGTTTTTGGTTCTTAAAAAATCTGCAACTTCTTTTCCGCGAATGCCTGACCAGCATATTACATAAATGTATTTATCTTCTGGGAGTTCTATCCATTTTCCGGCTTTTAGATCAGCAAAACGGATATGTTTGCTATTTGATAAATAACCGTTGTCGTATTCCAAGTCTTCACGTGCGTCGAGGATGATGTAGTCGGCTTTGCCGTTGTTGATTATTTTGTTAAATTCTTTGTTGGTAATTTTGATTGGATAATTTTTATTATTTTCAAAAAAGCTGGAAGTTGTAGCTTCCGATTGAGCAACTTTATTTGTCGTGGAAATTGTAGTGTCAGAGTCGGTGGTTGGAGATATTTCCTCTATAATTAAAGTGCCTTCGTCTAAAATTTTAACTGTAGAATTGGCTATTCGTACCGGTTTGCTGTTTTCCAGTTTTAACTCCATAAGTACTCCATAGCGCGTATATACATCACCTTCATAGAGCGTTAATTCAAGGGAAGAAGTAACATCATCGATTCTGGAAACTTTATCCAGAATAATTTTTGTAGTATTGACGTACCAACTCTTGAAAGTTTCTAGGCTTGTAGATTTTTTAGATACTTCATATGCTGCTTCGTATTCACTATTGGCAATGTTCTTGTAGTAATTTTCAATAAATTTGGTGCTTTCATCCGGGTCTTTGATGGTGGAGGAAAATTTGCCATAGGTTGATTCGAATTTTGCCACCATGTTTTCATTTTTGTCGATTTTTAACTGATCAATATCTAAGTCGCGTGGAATTTTTTTGTAGTCTTCTTTTTCACTTAAGTCACGTGGAATTTTTTTTAGATATTCCGCTTGCTCCTGTGGCAGGCTTGCATATTTTTGGCTTTCAGTAAGCCATTTTTCGTATTCTTCGTTTTGTTTGAATTTGCCGTAAGCATATGCTCCGCCAAGAGAAATTCCGGCAATTGCGACTACTGCAACTATCCAGACGATAATTTTTTTTGAACCCATAGCATCCAGTCGGACTTTGATGAATTTGTACATGGTGGCGAAAATCGCCGAGAGAAAAATTGCAGCAATTGAGGAAAATTGGGCGATTTGTGAACCGACATTGAAGAGAAAATCCGGAGGTGGGACGGCCTGGGTGCTTTCTGGAAGGATTAGGAGAGTGAGGAAGGAGAAGGTTAATAGAGGGAAAATGAGAGTTAGATGAGTGGTATTTTTCATAGCTTATTTGAGGGTGGATTTTTTTAATCTTATCTGATAATTTAATTTGTGACAAGTTATAGAAGTTTATGGCAAATCTTTCAGTAAATTTTTGCGGAGTTAGATTCAAGAATCCAACTGTTTTGGCATCCGGGATTTTGGGGGTGACTGCGAGTTCGCTTAAAAATGTCGTGAGAAACGGAGCCGGCGGCGTAACTACGAAATCCATTTGGCTTAATGAAAATATCGGGCATAAAAATCCAACCATGTTTGGGACCGAGCATTATTTTTTGAATGCGGTTGGTTTGTCGGATGCGGGTATGGAAAAGGCCAAAAGCGAAACATTTCCGGAATATAATACAAATAAATCCGCGCCGATAATTGCTAATATCGTTGCCGCAAGTATTGAGGATTTTGGGCGTCTGGCTGAGGAAATCACAAAGTGCGATCCGGATATTATCGAAGTGAATATCGCTTGTCCGAATGTGGAGGATAAACACGGCAAGCCTTTTGCTTGTGTGGCTGCGGAGGCAGCGAGGGTTACAAAAGTTGTGCGCGAGCGAACAAAAAAGCCTGTAATTATTAAATTAACACCGAATGTTTTTAATATCGGCGAGATTGCAAAGGCTTGTGCGGATCAGGGCGCAGATGGTTTTTGCGCTATCAATACTTTGTATGGAATGGGGATTGATATAAATTTACGTAGGCCGATTTTGGCTAATAAGAGCGGAGGATTGTCAGGGCCTGGAATTAAACCTGCGGCTATCAAGGCTGTTTATGAAGTATATAAAGCAACAAAGTTGCCTATAATTGGCACCGGAGGGATTTTGACCGGAGAGGATGCAATTGAAATCATGATGGCAGGGGCGAGGTTGGTCGGGATGGGGACTATGGTTTATTATCGTGGGGTTGAGGGTTTTGGGAAAGTGGTTAAAGAGATGGCTGAGTGGTGCGATAAAAATGGGGTTAAGAATGTGGAGGATATAATTGGGGCCGCTTGTGCTTAATTCTTAAAATTATGAATATTAAAAAATTCGATTCCAGATTCCAGGTTCTGCCGATAAAAAGAATTGTGCGAGAGAATGATTCCACTAAAACTTTTGTTTTTGAATATAAACTTGGCGGTAAGCCCGGGCAATTTATTATGATGTGGATCCCGGGAGTGGATGAGAAACCTATGTCTATAGCTTTTGATGACGGAAAGGAATTTTGGGTGACTGTGTGCGCGGTTGGCGCCGGGTCTAAAGCTTTGCATGAATTAAAAGTGGGGGATAAGGTCGGAGTGCGCGGGTCTTTTGGCACATATTATAAATTTAAATCAGGCCAGCATTTGGCGCTTGTTGCGGGAGGTTATGGCGCCGCTCCAATGTATTTTGTTGCGCATGAGGCTGTAAAACTTGGTTGCCGTGTTGAGTTTTTGATGGGAGCCAGAAATAAGGATTTGCTTTTGTATGGTCAGAAAATTTTGGGACTGGGTGTTAATTTGCATATTTCAACTGATGATGGTTCTGCGGGATTTAAGGGATACGTGACTCAGCTTTTGGATCAAATTTTGGGCGGGGAAAAACTTGATCAAGTTTTTACTTGCGGGCCTGAATTGATGATGAAAGCTGTTGGAGAAATTGCCGAGAAGCATGGGGTTCCTGCATATATGTCCATGGAAAAACATATGAAATGCGGGATTGGCGTTTGCGGTCAATGCGCGATTGATGATACAGGGGACTTGTGTTGCATAAAGGGACCGGTGATGGCTTGGAAATATTTGCGTAAATTACCTGAAATGGGGCAATATCATAGAGATGCTCAAGGCAAAAAACATTATTTTTTTAAGAAAACGATATGAAACAGTACAAAAAAGATTTTATTGAACTTTTGGTAAAAGCTCAGGCGCTAAAGTTTGGTGAATTCACTTTGAAAAGCGGGAGGATTGCGCCTTATTTTTTGAATGTCGGGAGTTTTTATACCGGAGAATTGATTTATAGTCTTGGGAAATTTTATGCGCAGGCGTTTTTGGATAGCGGGGCTTCCGCTGATGTGATTTTTGGGCCTGCATATAAGGGGATTCCGTTGGCTGTCGTTACGACGAGCGTGCTGCATTCCGATTTTAAAAAAGAGATTTCGTTTTGTTTTAATAGAAAAGAAGCCAAGGATCATGGAGAGGGGAAAGTGCTTGTTGGGGCGCCTTTGGATGAGAAGACGCGCGTTTTGTTGATTGATGACGTGATTACTGCGGGTACTGCTATTCGGGAAAGTTTGGAAATTTTGAAACAGAACGGAAATCCGCAAGTTGTCGGGGTTTTGATTGCCATGAACAGAATGGAAAAAAATAATGAAGGAAAAAATGCGATTGAGGAGATTGAAAAAGGGCTGGGAGTGAAAGTTTATTCAATTGTGAATTTGGATGAGGTGATTGAGGCTCTGCATGGGCGGGAGGTGAATGGGAAGGTTTATATAGATGAGGGGATGATGGGGAAAATTAAGGAGTATAGGGGGGAGTTTGGGGTGTAGGTATGTCCATTCCCGGGAACGGAATTTTATTGACGCTGTATACAGTACTATGTTATACTGTATACAGTATTTAATATAAATATATGATTAGAGTTTCAATATATTTACCTGAAGAATTGCATGCGAGAATTAGGCTTGAGGCTCAAAAAAGGGGGATGGCGCTGTCTGCTTATATTAGATCCGTATTGGAGGCAGCTTTAATAAAAAGTAATTAATTTTAATTTTTTATGGTTAGAACACAATTATATTTGCTGGATAAAAAGTATCAATATGTGAAAAAAAGTGCTGAAAAGCAAAATATTTCCTTTGCGGCATATATGAGGATTTTGATTGATAAAGATGAAGCTTCCAAGAAGAAGAAAATGACAATACAGGAGAAATATCCTTTTATTGGAATGTTTAAATGGGGGAAGCATGCTGCTGATAATGATAAAATTGACGAATTTCTTTTAAACGAATATGGAAGATAAAGTATTTTTAGATACTGGCGGTTTGATTACTTTATTGAATAAAGATCAAGAAGATCATCAGGTTGCTTTGAAGCTTTTTGAAAATTTCATTAGCAATGGATTTAAATTGTATACAACAAGTTTTGTTTTAGAAGAATTAGTAACTTTAGTCAGATGTAGGGAAAAAACGCCTGTTACTGAAATTTTTAAGTTTTTACATAATTTGTACATTAATGATCTAGACGTAATTGAAATTGGTCGGGATCGTTTTAGTAATGCGCTTATTTTGATGCATAAATTTAGCGACCATTTTTTTAGTATGACGGATTGCGTTAGTTTTGTTGTTATGAAAGAATTTAAAATCAAAGATGCTTTTACTACCGATAAGCATTTTACTATCGCAGGGTTTAATAATTTATTGAACGAGGGTTAATTTTTAGGCATTTTTATGTTAAAGTTTATTTGCTATGATCAAACATTTTGCAGACAGGCTGATTGAGGCGATAAAGGCCAAGGGAACTCCGATTTGCGTGGGACTGGATCCGCGATTGGATAAAATTCCAGCATCTATTATACAAAAGTCTTTAAATCAAAAAGATAAATCTCCAACGACAATGGCTGTGGATGCGATTTTGGAGTTTAATAAAGGCATTATTGATGCGGTTGCCGATATTGTGCCTGCTGTTAAACCTCAAATAGCCTTTTATGAAATTTATGGGCACAACGGAATTTGGTGCTACGAGCAGACGCTTAAATATGCCAAGAGTAAAGGATTGATTACTATTGCGGATGTTAAACGCAATGATATCGGATCGACTGCGGAAGCGTATGCGCAGGCGTATTTGGGTGAAGTTTCCATGTTTGAAGGAGAAAATGAAGTTATTACTTCGATTTTTGATGCGGATAGCGTGACTGTTAACCCATATCTCGGTTGGGATGGTATAAAACCTTTTGTTACGGAATGTGATAAGTATGGGAAAGGAATTTTTGTTTTGGTTAAAACTTCAAATAAAAGTAGCTGCGATTTGCAGGATTTGGAAATGAAAGACGGACATAGTGTTTATGAAATAATAGGAGGATTGTTGGACAGTTGGGGTGCGAATGAAGTGGGGGAGAGCGGGTATAGTTTTGTTGGGGCTGTTGTTGGGGCAACGTTTCCCGAGCAAGCTAAGAAGTTACGTGAGATCATGCCTCGGTCCATATTTTTGGTGCCCGGATATGGAGCGCAAGGAGGGAGTGCGGACGATGTGAGACCTTGTTTTAATAAAGATGGACTGGGAGCGATTGTGAATAACAGTCGCGGGATTATTTTTGCTTATGAAAAATATGGTTTGCCTGCGGAGGAGTATGCGAAGGCTGCTAGAGATGCTGTTTTGGAGATGAAGAAGGAGTTGGGGAAGGTTTTGTAGGGGATTTTTTGGCTATTGTTTGAGTTTTGTTCTTTCAATAGAGTTGTTTTTGATGTAAAATATATAGATAAATAATAAATATAAAAAGTTATGACATCAAAAGTGTCACCAGATACTAAAGGTCCTGTGGATGACTCAGGGAAAGGTGCTCTTGAAGGGGCTATGGTTTCTCCTGATGCAGTTCGCGGGAAAAGCGGAGATCAACTGAAGGTCTTGGGAGATGATGTTGGTAACAGCCTTGTTCTTCCTGAGGAAAATTTGAACAAACTTGAT
>CAYHSM010000023.1:0-3630 GCA_964359325.1 uncultured Candidatus Peribacteria bacterium | reverse complement strand
AGATGATGTTGGTAACAGCCTTGTTCTTCCTGAGGAAAATTTGAACAAACTTGATGTAGCTTCGTTAATTCGGCTTGAGGATAAATATTCCGGGATTTTGTTGTATATTTTTACAGATATTATTGGAAAGAATGAAAAAATAGATTTTTCAAAATGGGAGTCTTATAAAAAGCCTGTTGCAGGACAGCAATTGAAAGTTGATTTTAGAGGGAATAATATCGCAAACGCAGAAATTGGGGCGGCAGATATGCTTCCTCCATCTATTAGACGTATTACAGTTTATGAAAATGGTGATTCAGCGCTTGCCCGTACCAGCGAAAGAAGGCTTGGACTTAAAGGAAGGAATAGGAGCAGCGGTGTAGGATTTTTTGATAAGGATGGTTATATTCCTATATATACAGGAGACGTGATTATAGTTGGGGGACTTACTGATGCTGAAAAAAATATAGATTTGAATTATGAGAAACCGTTTTTGACAAAAAAAGAAGACGGGACTGAGGTTTTGGACGATGCATCTTATGCCAGATATGAACAATCCGATGAAGCAAAAAAAGATAAAGAATATCTTGGTAAATTACTTAAAGAGAATCCATATGTTTCTAAAAGTAAAAGTTTAACGCCTGAAGAAATTGCCGCTATTGAGGCTAGAAATACAAGTACAGGTATTGGGGCAAATATCGTTAAAGCCGCCTTGACGGTTGCGCGAAATGGAGGAATGGACCTAAATGGGAGGCAGTGCTGGGATTGGTCGAATAAAGTTTATAGGATGGCTGGTGTTACCGGGAAATGGCCTGCCAGAGAAGTTTTTAGTTATACTACAAAATATCCCGGGAAGGATTGTAGATCTTATGGCACTTATGCTACGGCCGCACAATATGCCAAAATTGCGCCTGGAGATTGGATTTTTTATAATAATAGAAATAACTCTGATACTCACGGAAATCACAGCGCTATTTTTTTGGAATGGATTGATAGAGATAGATTACTTGCGAGAGTAGCAAGTGGTAGTCATAGCATACCATGGCGCGTACATTCAAAGCCTGTTGATTTTAAAGATATGCCGGTAACGTATTTAGGTAAGCCCTCTGGTGCTACAGCTGTTTTGCCTGACATCCTCGCTATTGAGCAGAAATACAAGCAGGACAAATTGTCGCCCACTCTTGTATAGACAAAGTCTCCGGACGGCGAGAGAGGTCAATGCCAGAGTTTACGGCTTGTTCATGATATTCTTTTGGTAGAGTGTTTTTGAGTTGTTTGCGGCGATTCGAGAAGCAAGTTTTTGCGATTTGGAGAATTTTTAAGGCTGTTTGCTTGGGAATATAGTTAGGATTTTGAGGTGTGAATAATTCCACATGAATGATGGCTGAATTTACTTTTGGTTGGGGATGGAAAGAGGATGCCGGCACTTTTTTGATCGTTTTTGCTTTGCCGAAAAGGGCTACTTCCAGAGAAAGAACTGTCATGTCCGGTTCGAGCGTACAGATTTTTTCAGCCACTTCTTCCTGGACCATTAATGTCATGGAAATCGGTTGGTTTTCAGTTTGGAGGAAGTGATTTAGGATTGGAGAAGTAATGTTGTATGGGATATTTGCGACAATTTTGTATTGGATTTTTGGCGGAATAAATTTGAGTGTGTTTTCGCTTAAGATTTCGATGTTTGTGTATTCGTTTAAGGTTTCTTTTAGTAAAGGGAGGAGTTTTTTGTCGAGTTCTATGCTGATTACTTTTTTGGTGGTTTTTGCCAATTCTTTGGTTAAGACGCCAAGGCCCGGGCCTATTTCTATAACAGTATCATCCTTTGTGATGCCGGAAGCGTTTAAAATGTCCTGAAGGACATTTTTGTTTGTAAGAAAATTTTGTCCGAAGCTTTTTTTTGCAAAAAGATTATATTTTGAAAGAAGAGAGTAAATTATCTGTCTATCCGTTAGATCCATTTGATATTTTTATCAGTTTTAATTTGTCCGTTTTGCCGCTTATTATTGAGATGTTGCTTTTTGGGATATTTAATTCTTTGCTTAAAAATTTTATCAATTCCGCATTGGCTTTTCCTTTTTCCGGTGCGGCTTTTATGCGTATTTTGATGGTTTGTTCGTCTGATTCGTCAGTCATTATTTCTGCAATTTCGCTTTTAGGACTTTTGGGTATGACTTTGATCCTCAGGTAGTTGGCTTTCGGTATTACTATTTTCATTTGATCCGTATTTAATTAATAATTCGTATGTTTCTTTTATGATTATAAAAACAATTACTGCGAATATTACGATTCCCCATTCCACAAAAGATAGCGAGCTTAGTCCGAAATATTTTATAAATAAATCAAAACTTGTGATTACATTAATTATTAATAGACAAATGATTGTTGTTAAAATCAGATATAAATTCGAAAATAATTTTTTGGATTTTTTTGCGCGATAACTGATAACTATTTGAATTAAACTTAGTATTATAAATATGATTGTTGAAGATTTCAGATATGCTTCACTGTTTGTCGCGATTTTTTCTCCAGGATACCAGCCGTAACGTATTAAATTCCAAAAGTAGATGCTACTCAGAATAACCGTTGTGATCAGGCTGTTTATGAAAAGTTTAGGATTAAAAATTTTTGATTGTTTAATGATTTCGTAGTTGTCCGTTTTTGTTGTATTTAATGATAATTCTAAAATTGTATTAAATAAAATATCCACTACTAAAATCATAATTAATGATAATGGCAATGGCGCTCTTAGAATTATTGCGGCAATTAAAATTAGAGTTTCCGCAAGTTTGCAATTTAATGCGTGGAGAATTAATTTTCCTCGATTTTTTTTGTTTTTGCGGCTCTTGTCTATGGCTTCCAGCAGCTCTTTGATGCCGCGGCCTTGTTTTTTATTTACAATGGCGACAGCGTTTCCGATTTGTTCCAACGTATTGATTATTCTTGTGCGATCCGCCGGATTTAATTCACAAAAAACATAATCTTTTTCATCGCTTGAAAGTATTTTTATTAATTTTTGCTCATTTATATCTTCCAAATCTTTGCCTGATATCGCTTCAAAATGATGAGGATTGATAATTTTTAATTGTTCAGCGATATTTACAGCCTTTTTTTCTTTAGTGCTTGTTAAAACATATATTTTTATATTATTTTTTTTGATTTCTTCGATATATGGGATAAGGTCGCTGTTTACTGTTTCTACAAGCCCGATAATCCCTATCAATACAAGATCGTTTTCCGTGAAATGTTCATTGTAATGGTCCAATTTTTTTATCGGTAAAGCTTTGTATGCGAAAGCTATTACTTTTTGTCCGCTTTTATTTAATTTTTCGATTCTTTCTTTAAATTTGTGGCGCAGTTGATAATCGATCTCTACTTTTTTGCCGTCTATAAGCGCTCGCGAGCATTTTTCCAGTATCTTGAGCGGATTTCCTTTAGTGAAAGCGAAAATTTCTTTTGTATCATTTTTCATGATGACCATTGTGGAAAGTTTTTTTTCTTCGCTTGATGGAATTTCCGTAATTATTTCGTGTTCTTCTTTAATCCTTTTTAGGTCGATAGCGCAGGATTTGAAAAAATGAGTCATTGCTTCTTCCAGATTTTGTAGTTTTTGATAATGGCAGAAAACCGTTGCCGTAGCCATTAAATTAATGGACA
>CAYHSM010000022.1:0-14560 GCA_964359325.1 uncultured Candidatus Peribacteria bacterium | reverse complement strand
AAAAGAACTCAAAACCAAGCCAACTCAAGCATCTGTCCGTGAGCTGAGATCGATCGGAATTCAGCCGGATTTTATTCTTGGGCGCGCTGATTATCCGATTAAAAAAGATTTACTCAAAAAAATATCACTTTTTTGCGATGTTCAGGAAGAATATGTCATCCCTGCTGAAACCGTAAAATCAATCTACGAAGTGCCGCTTAATTTTCAAAAATTCAATATTGTTCAACTGATTGCTCAAAAACTCAATTTGGGGAAAATCAAACCTAACTTAAAAGAATGGCAGGAAGTTGCTAAAAAAATTCACGCCAAAAAATCGACACTAAAAATCGCAATAGTTGGCAAATACACGGGACTGGACGATGCCTACCTGAGTGTCATCGAATCAATAAAAATCGCATGTTACCACGCAAATCGCGAACCAAAAGTTCTCTGGGTATCATCGGAAAAACTGGAAGAAAACGATAAGGAAAGCTGGAAAAATTTAAAACAAGCTGATGGAATTTTAGTGCCGGGAGGTTTTGGAAATCGCGGAATCGAAGGCAAAATCATGGCAGCAAAATATGCCAGAGAAAACCGCATCCCATACTTGGGACTTTGCCTGGGAATGCAAATCATGACAATTGAATTCGCGCGCAACGCATTAAAAGATAAACAAATCACATCTGAAGAATTTGACGAAGAAGGAAAACTGGATCCGTCAAAATACGTCATACATTTTATGCCGGGTCAGTATAAAGAAAGAGACAAAGGAGGCACTCTAAGACTCGGACTTTATCCTTGCAAACTGCAAAAAGGCACAAAAACATACAATCTTTACGGGAAATCTTTGATTAATGAGCGACACCGCCACAGATATGAATTCAATAATTCATACAAACATAAACTTGAGCGAGCAGGCATGGTTTTTCCGGGGATTTATGAAAAAGGAAATCTTGTGGAGATAGCGGAAATCAAAAATCATCCTTTCATGATAGGCAGTCAATTCCATCCGGAATTTCAATCCCGTCCAAGTCGACCGCATCCATTATTTAAAGGTTTTATTGAAGCTGCCAAGAAGAAAGACTAAAATAAAACCATGCCCATCTTCAAATATACCGTCGCAAACAAAGAAGGCAAAAAACTCAGCGGCACAGTGGAAGCCCCGGACGAAATAACAGCCCGCACAGAGCTTAATAATCTCGGTTTTTCAATTCTTCTGCTGCAAGAAACAAAAGAAATTCCAAAAACAGACACTGAATTTACAAAATTTGTTTTTGAAGCGATAGACAAAAACTCCAAATTAATAAATGGCAGCATCCCCGCCAAAACGGAAGATGAAGCTATTTTTAAACTGCATAACGAATACGACCTCAACGTAAGTTCTATCTGGAAAGATGGGGCTTCACAAGCGGAAATTAAAGCAGCAAAAAGAACAGGTCAAACCAAATTTCAAAGTCAAATACAAACAACAACCCCGCTAAGCGGGGCCGTCCCCATCCTTCCTTCCACCACAACTGAACAATCAGAGGCACCAAAAACTCCGGAGCAAGAAAAAAAAGAAGCGTTCGTAAAAGAAAAAATTGAAAACATACTCAAATCAGTAAATGCACTCTTACAAAACTTCGACAAAGACTTAGGTCCGGATCAAAAAGTGGAAATTAACAAAAAAATAGACAAATTATTACGCATAAAACATAGCACGAACCTTGATTATATACTGGAAACCACCAACGAATTACTGACATTCCTCGAGTCTCAAGAAAAACTACTTAAAGAAACCACTCATAAAGAAGAACGTTTTGAATTCCAAGTCCAAACTCAAAAATTATTAAACGAACTCAACAGTGGCGAACATCAAAAAGGTTTTTCGGAAGACATTATCGGCAAGATTGGAAACTGGCAAAAAGCTCATACTGCAAACGCTCCGAATGCCTCTACTGGGACTAAAATCATAAACAGCATCCTTAATCCGATAAAAGAATTTTTTGAAACGCCACCGGAAATATTAGCAATCAAAGAACAAATCAAAGCCTACAATCATCAAATATGGGAATTCATCAAACTTTATTTCAAAGAACCGACACCGGAATACAAAGAAAGAGTCAAAAAATCAATAAAAACCATCTGGCAAGCGCGCAAAAAAGCGAAAGAAAATCTGAACACACTCAAGGCGGAACTCAAAGCCGAAAAAGAAGCCGGAAAAATAGAAGAACACATTATGATATCTTTTGCCGAAGAATTAAATGCATTAACCGGCTGGCTACTCGCATTTTACATAGCGTACTATTTTGTATCGCTCTACTTTAACACAAAATATTTCGGTTTTTCGGAAGTCCCAAGAGGATTTAACGTATACACAAGCCAAATTTTCAAATACCTGCTTGTGACAATATTCCTACTGCATTCAACAACTTCAATCAAAATAAATTTCTTACGCAGTAGCTTAATCGCAAATTTCATACTTCCTCCAATTTTTATTTTTGGCACTATAATAGCATTACTTAACTTCTAAATATGGGACCAATAATTTTTTCAACAAAATTTTTCGAATTACATACTTTATGGGTATTTTTTGCGATCGCGATTATCACGACCACTATTATCTTAATAAAATTAAGCATAAAAAACAGTCTCAAAATTCAATTCATCAGTGAAAACGCATGGAAAATAATCTTATGGGGAATAATCGGCGCGCGAATCATGGCAATCATCACAAACTACAATATATATTTTTATGAATTAAGCAGCCAATCACTTCTCCATCTGTTATATATTTGGGATAAAGGACTCGACCTATGGGGCGCTATCATAGCGATTACTGTTTATTTCTATTTTCTTTGCAAAAAATCAGATCAAAATTTCTGGAAATGGATAGATGTATTGGTTCCGGCAGCCATATTAGGATTAGCCATTGAAAATATAGGATTATTTTTTGATGGAGCCAATTATGGCACCCCAACCCAACTCCCTTGGGCTGTAAATTTCGAAAATCCGGCTGTCAAATACGCAGTCCCTATTCATCCGACCCAGATTTACGCTTTTATATATTCACTTACGATCTTTATCTTTTTATGGCTTCTGCGCCAAACAAAAAAAATCAAAGATATGGAACAATCCGGCTTAATCGGCCTTATTGGAATAGGCGGTTACAGTTTATTGCACTTTTTGGAAGAATTTATCCGTGGGGATGACACTCTAATGATTTTTAGTATCAGAATAGGACAAATCGGGTCATTTATAGCCATAGCTGGCACTGTAACAATTATATACCGTCGTTATTTACGTAAAAACACATCACACTTGCATTCAAAACAAATTTAATTTATCTTCTTGCCATGAATTTTATAAAATATTTACTCAGTCCAAATCCGGGCACAGCGTTCAAGTTTTATATCCCATTGGCAATACTTATAGTTGTACTGATTGCTACCGCTATCGCTTTTTCAATTATCTATAATCATCGCAAAAAACAAGATTTCGCATTCAAAAGACTATTCAAAAGAACATCCACTCATCTGCTCTTGTTAGGACTGTTATTATTATTTTTAACAGGGGTCAGATATGAAAACATCCCATACTTCTCAACAAGGATTTTGCTTTATCTAAGCCTACTTCTCCTTCTCTACTTCTTATATAAAACAATCAAAACCTATCGCGTAGATTACCCTCGCGAAAAACAAAACGCCCATCATGTATTTAGCGAACAATCCTCCGGTGAGATAAAAAAATACTCCCCGAGCAAGAAGAAAAGATAATTAATCTATCTTCACAATCTGATACTCCACTGCTCCGGCCGGCACTATAACTTTAATCTTGTCTCCTTTTTGCTTATCCAAAAGCGAACTGCCAACAGGTGATTCATTGGAGATTTTCCCGCCAAAAACATCAGTTTCCGTAGATCCGACTATAGTATAACTTTCCAATTCATCTTTTTGCTTGGTCAAATTCTTCAGATGCACTGTACTCCCAAGCTGCACGGACTTGGTCTTTCGTGTCTCAGTGATAATTTTGGCATGTTTAACCTTGTCTTCCAATTCAAGAATACGTCCCTCAAGAAAAGCCTGTTCATTTTTAGCCTCCTCATATTCGGAATTTTCAGAAAGATCACCATAAGAAATAGCTTCTTTTATTCTTTCTGCAACCTCTTTCCTCTTAACACTCTTCAAATTGTCCAATTCCTCTTTTAATTTATCCAAACCATCTTTAGTGACAAGAGTCACTTTTTCCTCACCGGAATCAGCAACATATGAATCATCTTGTTGTTGAGAATTATCCTGAGTAGCATCAGCATCAGACTCATCGGAATCATCATCATCAAACATATTATCATCAGCCATTATCATATTTTTAGGGTTAAATTATGAAAAACTGAACCCGCCTGCGGCGGGTTTGTTAATGCGGGCGAATCTTAACACTTGTAGGATGCTCTTTTAATTTCTGCAAAACCTTAGCTTCAATCTGACGAATACGCTCACGAGTTACATGGAATTCTTGCCCGACCTCTTCCAGGGTGTGTCCAACGCCGTCTTTTAATCCAAATCTCATTTCAATAATCTTTCTCTCGCGTGGGGAAAGATATTGAAGCATTTCATGAATGTTCTCGCGAATAAGCTGCCTGTTCGTAGATTCCGCGGGAGAAAGAGCTTCATCATCTTCAATAAAATCCCCAAGTTTACTGTCTTCTTCTGTACCGACAGGCGCCTCCAAAGACACAATATCTTGAGAAATTTTCATTATATGACGAACTTTTTTTATATCCATATCCATTTCAGCTGCCAATTCTTCAACCAAAGGCTCACGTCCCAATTCCTGCACAAGTCTGCGCTGAGCATGCGTAAGCTTATTAATGGTTTCAACCATGTGCACAGGAATACGAATAGTCCTGGCCTGATCCGCAATAGCGCGAGTTATAGCCTGGCGAATCCACCATGTGGCATAAGTGGAAAATTTAAATCCGCGATTCGGATCAAATTTTTCAACAGCTCTAAACAAACCTATATTTCCCTCTTGAATCAGATCCAAAAACGATAACCCTCTACCAATATATTTTTTTGCAATACTTACTACAAGACGCAAATTCGCTTCAGCCAATTTGCCTTTTGCCGATTGATCACCTTTGGCAATACGCCTGGCCAATTCAACTTCTTCCTTGGCATTCAACAAATCAACGCGCCCAATCTCACACAAATAAAGCCTGATCGAATCATTGGCAATCTCTTTAAATTCAGCTTCGCGTTTAACTTTTTTCTCTTTCCTTTGAGTCACAGTAAGCTTTTCAACCTCAGGGCGAACACCCTCTCCCTTGGCCAAAGCCTCGGTCTTTTTCCATTCATCATCATCCAAAACTATAGAATCCTTTGTGTCGATAATCTCAACACCAAGATCCATAAACAAGCTGTATATTTCATCAAGCAAAATAAGATCATCTTCAATATGAGGCATGGCCTTAAGAAGTTCCTGATGTGTTACAAAGCCCTGCTCCTTCCCTTTCTTTATCAAAGACTGAACCTCTGTTGGAAATCTGGCCAACTGATCATCAGAGGGATGAGTAATAAATTTACTTGTCCTTGCCATTTTAATAAATTTTTAAAAATTTTAAGTCCCCAATAGTTTCTGCTGCTCTTTCAGTAACTCATTAAGACGATCTTTTTGCTGAGCTTTTTCAGCCTCAGCTATGTTCAATTGCAAATCCCCCAATTTACGATTTTTACGATCTTTCTTTATTCTGTCAACCAATTTTTCAACCTCAACGCCAAGCGCATCTTCTAAAAAATTTCGATACTTATCTTCCGCATACAGTCTTAATACATCTATTTTCCCTCTGTTCTCAGATAAAATGCCACTGTCAAAATCCCATTTCTGAAAATTTCCTCGGGCTGCATTATACTGTTCGGTCAGATTGTTGTAAACATTTTTTGCCTCCTCAGTCAAATCGTTTAAATCCATAAAAGTTAAGACTTTTTCAAAAAGTGCGGGATATTCAAAAACCAAAGCAAACATATGGTCTTCAACAGTCATTTTTGCAGATTCACTTTGAAGATCTGAGGAAATAGACTGTCTGACAGGATGATCAAGAGGTAATTTGTAATTCTCCAATTCTTCATATAAATGCCGTTCATTCATTTTAAGTCGGCCCGATAATTCTTTTACGCAAAAATCTTTTGTAGTGGGAGCCATGGACTGGTAATAAGGCAAAAGCTCTTTTAATGCTTGTCTACGCCCGGAAAGCGTATCAACCTTATTATCTTTAATCAATTTCTCAATAAAAAAAGTAATAAAATCCGATGCGCTGTCCACCAATTTCTTAAAAGCATCACCATTCTCCAAAACAAAGTCAGCCGGGTCCTTCTGATTTATGCCGATAACAACTTTTGTAACAATATCTTCATTTTGAAATAATAAATAAGCGCGTTTTGTAGCCTCAATTCCGGCATCATCCGTATCAAAACAAGTAACGACATTGGAAGTCAGCCTTTTAATAATTCTAACCTGCTCCGATGACAAAGCCGTACCGGAACTGGCAACCAAATTTTTAATTCCGGCCTGATATGGCAAAACCACATCAAAATAACCTTCAACAATCACAATCTGATCCTGCTCCTTAATATATTTTTTACTGTAAGATAAGCCATAAAGCACACGGCTTTTATTATATATAAGATTTTCCGGAGAATTTAAATACTTTGGAGCTTGATCGTGCTTAAGAGCGCGCCCGCCAAAACCGCAAATCTTCCCGAGATAATCAAAAATCGGGAACATAAGCCTTGCGCGATATTTGTCATAAACCGAATCCGAAGCCAAATTTTTAGCTGAAATCAAGCCGGATTTAAAAAGCACATCTTTTGGAATGCCTTTTTTAAGCAAATATGGATAAAGCTCATCATATTTATCGGGAGCAAAACCGATTCTAAATTCTTTAATGGTATCGTCGGTAAGTCCCCTCTTATGCAAATATTCCAAAACTTTTTCACCATCATTTGTTTTATAAAGCTGTTTCTCGAAAAATTCACAAGCAAGTTCATGAGCCTTAAAATAGATGTCTTTTTCGGATTTCGGAGCCTTTTTGTCCAATCTGGCAGTATCAATTTTAACTCCTGCGCGATCAGCCAAAATCTCCATAGACTCAACAAAAGAAACCCCCTCAAGTTCCTGAATAAAAGCAAAAATATCTCCACCTTTGTTACATCCGAAACAATGACAAATCTGTTTTTCCGGACTCACTATAAAACTTGGGGTTTTTTCAGAATGAAAAGGACAAAGTCCCTTAAAATTACGCCCGGTTTTCTTAAGTTGTACATACTGAGAAACAACTTCCTCAATACCAAGCCTGTTTTTAATATCATTTACTAAATCAGCCATAGCACAGTATATATACTAAAAAAATTGGGGAAAAACAATATCAGGAAATCATTCGCAATAAATATCTTTTCGATGTTTTATTCTCAAGATTAAAAGAATTTTAATAACACCAGTACTTTCAATATCAAAAATAACTCTATAATCCCCTACTCTAAACCTATAACTGCCGATCCTGTTATTCACAAGCCTCTTGGCAAAAATTAAAGGATTTTTCCCTTGGACATAAAAATCAATCTTCTTGATAATCCGCAGCCTTAAACCGAAATCAAGCTTATCAATATCTTTTTCTGCTTCCCTGGAATATATTACTTTGTACATAACTAATCAGATAATCCTAACTTCTTTAGCATTTCTTCATGCGTAATATATTCACCTCTTTTTATTTGTTCTCTAGCTTCGGCAACCTCTTGCTCAAGCTTGGCAATAGCAATTTCTTTTTCTTCAACAGGTTTAACTTCAAACAGTGGCATATTTTTCCTTAAAACAATTATACGCACGCCTTGAGTCTGGGTCTGTTGAACATACTTAGCAAGATTTTTACGAAAATCTTTAATCCCAACAAGTTTCAACGACATAGTCAAATAAAATTTAAGATTATCTTAAGTGTACACTTAGAAATAACAAAAATCAATCTTTCTTCTTATAGTTTGGAAACAAAACCAAAGCAACTGCCAACAATAACATTAAAATTCCAAGAGCGATTATCATAAAAAATTTCTGTTGACCGGAGACCATCAACACAGCACTTATTCCAAAAATAGCAGTAATAAAAAGATATATTATAACCACTTTACGTTCAGAAAAACCAAAATACAAAAGTCTGTGATGCAAATGCTGCAAATCTCCATGCCAAAATTTCTTGCCGGAAGCCAGTCGCCTGAGGACAACCCAAATCATATCCAAAATAGGTATACCCAAAACCAAAAAAGCGGTAGCGACCTTTCCCCCGGAAAAAATCGCCAAAGTGGCCAGAATAAAGCCCAAAAATGTACTCCCCGTATCCCCCATCAAAATCTTGGCCGGAGGAAAATCAAAAAATAAAAACGCCAATGAAATCATGGCGACTGTTAAAGCGATTATGGCAACACCAACCTGAGACTGAGGATTTTCATGCAATCCCGGATGAATACTCAAAAAGAATACAGTCAAACCGGCCACAAAACTGACTCCGGAGCTTAAACCGCTTACTCCATCCACGAAATTCATGGTATTTAAAATTGTCATAACCCACAAAATCGTAAATAAAGCGCTCAAAATAAAAATCCCTTTCCAAATAATGCCGGTAAAACTTATCACTCCAAAAAATGGCAAATTGATGGACAAAATCCCAATTCCAAAAAACACCAATATCAAAGCCGCCACAGATTGCACGCAAAGCCGAAACCATGGATTTAAGCCGAAAAGATCATCAAAAAAGCCAAGAATCGCGATAAGTGAAGCGCCAATCAGAAGTCCTATAACGGTTTTAGTAAAAGGCACAAAAATAATAACGGTAATCAAAAAAACCAGAAAAATAACAAGCCCGCCATAATAAGGAATGGGAGCGCGTTTAAACCCGTATTTTTGTGGCCTGTCCAAAAGCTTTAATTTTGGAAAAATTTTCAAAGCAAGCAAAATAAGCAAAAACGCGAGCCCAAAAGCAAGAAATGCAGGTTTATAATACTGTAATAAAATATCTTTCCAATTCATATCAAACATGATTTTTACATAATTCAGCCATCAATTCCACCGGAATTAAATAATTTTCAATATTTTTATCCGTAAAATCAAATTCGCGGCCTACCATCACCACTTTTTCATCATTAACACTAAAATTACCAACCTTCCCTCTCCTTAATTCTGTAACATAGGCCCCGCATCCCAATTCCTGCCCAATATCATGAATTAAAGACCTTATATAGGTGCCGGACCCGCAATGAATCTTAAAAGAAACTTCCGGCCACTTAAAATCAACAACATTAAAACTGTAAATTTTAACCTTCCTGGATTTCATCTCAAAATCAACACCTTTTCGAGCCAAATCAGCAGCCTTTTTCCCATTGATTTTTAAAGCTGAATATTTTGGCGGCACTTGATCGATTTCACCTGAAAATTTCTCATGAATCAAATTCTCCAAATCCGTCAGTGAAATTTTTCCAAACTTACCAAACTCAACCTCATTCAACTCCACGATCTTCCCCTCCCTATCATAAGTATCGGAAACAGCCCCAAATCTCGCCTTAGTTTCATATTCCTTATCCAACCCCACAAAATGTTGCAAAAGCTTTGTGGCCTTACCCACAGCCACAACAAGAAGTCCGGTAGCCAAAGGATCAAGAGTGCCGGCATGTCCGACGCGCCGCTCTCCTGTCCACCTGCGTATTCTACTTATAACATCAAAAGATGTTAGCCCTTCACCTTTATCTATCAATAAAAATCCTTGCATATAAAATTTTACCCAACCTTACAAACATTCACCCTTTTTTCCCAAACGTCCTCACCTATTTCAACTTCTATCTCACGATCCAATAATTCAGTAATGATTTTTTTATCATTCCATGGAATGGTTTTGCCGCGAACTTTCATCACTTCCTCAGAACCTTTGCCCGCAACAACAACGCAATCCCCTTCTCTTGCCATGGTAAGCGCGAGTCTTATAGCCTCTTCCCTATCGGGAATTTTCCAAAAATTATGCCCTTCTTTACGAGGCACAGCTTTAGCAATTTGCTCAATTATCTCAATTTCATCCTCTTCATAAGGATCATCGTCCGTTAAAATAATATAATCCGCATATTCATTCGCAACTTCACCCATCTTTGGCCTCTTTTGCTTATCGCGCCCACCTCCTGTCGCTCCAAAAACAGCAAACAAACGCCCGGGAGTAAGTCCCCTATAGAGTTTAAGCAAGCCTTCCAAAGAGTCAGCGGTATGCGCATAATCCACGATAATGCTGTACTTCTGCCCGGCATTTACATGTTCAAAACGTCCGGCAATCGAAGAACTCTCGCTTAAGCCCTTTTTAATTACTTCAAGCGGCACTTGCAATGCTATACAGGCGGCAGCAGCAGCTAAAGAATTATACACATTGAATTCCCCGGGCATCTTGATTTCAAGCGGAATGGCATTGTTTGGAATATGCAGAATATAGTGAGAACCTTCCGGTTTTTTTTCAACATTCTCAGCGTAAATAGTCGCGGATTTAAGCCCATAAGTGATTTTCCTGTCAGCAACAAATTGATTAAAATAATTATAATATTTATCATCCGCATTCATCACCAAAACTTTTGGCACCCCGAATTTTTTGCGGCCGCGTGAAACTTTTTTAAACAAAACGGCTTTTGTATTCAAATAATTATTAAAATTGCCATGATATTCGATGTGCTCCTCGGAAATATTTGTAAAAACCGCAACGTCAAAATTAATTCCAAAAATGCGCGACTGGTCTATCGCATGAGAAGTAACCTCAATAACAGCGTATTTACAGCCCTCTTTTACCATTTCTTTTAGCAATTTTTGGAGCTGAAAAGGCCCTACCGTAGTCTGTTTGGACACATTGGTCCAACGACGATCATTGATTTGGAAATTAATTGTGGAAGTCATCCCGACTTGATAACCGGCCGTGTTTAAAATATTAGCGATAAAATTCACGGTAGTGCTTTTTCCTTTTGTTCCTGTAACTCCAATAACAATCATTTTATTCCCGGGAAAACCGTTGATCAAAGCTGCAATCACTCCAAGAATTTTGTGATAAAAAAGTCTGAGTGGATGCCTGTCCGGGAAAATTTCACGAATGAAAGCGCGCATAATTTTTTATTTATTCTACGGGATTATACCAATTTTTCACAAATTCAACATCTTTAGCGATTTGTTTTTTTAATTCAGTAAGATTTTTAAATTTTTCAACATGACGAATTTTCTTGCCAAGAGTCATAGCTACTTCCGTACCATTGGCCACGCGCCCTTTAAAATCCAACAAAAAAGCTTCGCAAAAATTTTCATCATCAACAGTAGGCCTGCCTCCTATATTAATAGCAGCGAAGTACCAATTGTCATTCACAAAAACTCTGCCGACAAAAACCCCGCTAAGATCACCGGTACAAGGAATATTTAAAGTAGGGAAACCAAGCTTTTTCCCAATCCCCTTTCCTTTTATTGTTTTAGCGACAATTGTTATCATGACAAAAATATACCACATTTGCCAAAACAACCAACTGCGCATAAACTTTTAACATGCGATTGATAAACACATTCAACAAAATCCTGCTTTTTACAAATCTCTTTTTCCTGCAATCATACTTGCTGAGATTCACGATTGGGGCTTATCCTGGCAATTTGCAGGAGATCTTAATTGCAGCGCAAGCTCTGCTCTTTTTATATGCCACGCACGAAGCGAAGCGGAGTGCGTTTAATTTTAAAAATCACTGGATCCTTATAACTTTCGTAATATTAACAGGCATATCACTCATCGTCGTCCCAATAGAAAATAAACTGGACCTCGTGCGCCACTTGAAATTTTTATTTTTCGCTCTGGTTTTAACATTCATTTTTCTGGAAACTTTTAAAACAGAGGAAGAAAGAAAAAAAGGCATCATCATCGCTGGTCTCGGAGCAATAGTTTTCGGTTTATTTTCTGTTGTTTACAATTTGCTCGGGTACAACGTAGCGCCAGACAGCCGTTTGCTCGGACCGCTTGACGCAGCGGTATATCTCGGATTTTACCTCACTCCGTTTTTCATATTTTTCGTAATTGAATTATTTGAAAATCCATACAACAAAATCAATTTGCTGTACACTTTAATGCTCGGAATTCTTATATTAATGACTCAGTCCATAGGCTCTCTAGGCGGCAGTTTGATAATCATTTTATTATATTTATTTAAACGCAGCGAGTTGAAAATTTTAAAGAAAAAACTGACGAAAATTATACTCATATTAGCGTGCGCCGTATTTGCAGTCGTAATTTTTTACAGCAAAATCTTACCGACAATCAAGACCGAGTATTCAAGTTTGGATGAAAGAGGAGAAATTTGGATAACATCAATTAAGCTCTTAGAAGAGCCAAGAAATCTACTCCTCGGCGTTGGATTCGGACAATTCCAGGAAAAATATTTTAAAAATGTTGACGAAGCCTTAGGCAAAAAACCTCTCGACTATTATGTCCTCCAGCCGCATAACATTTTCCTGCTTTTTATTTTTCAATATGGAATTTTGGGACTTATATTTATACTTTTTTGCATTTATAAAAATATAAAAAATTTGGTTACTGCAAAAGGCAACAGCTTGTTAATTTCAGCCAATTTCATTCTTCTCTATTTTTTCATCCACGGAATAATAGACACGCCGTTTTTCAAAAACGACCTGCTCATTTTATTCATACTTTTCCTGGAGCTGGGCTTAACAAAATCAACCCTTCAAACCTCGCACCAACCCCATCAAGACTGAATATGGATCCTCAGCTTTTATCACTCCTGAAGCCAACAAAACCCCGACAGCTCCAAGCGACAAAGCTATACTTACGTCTTCCGGATCACGAATTCCCGCGCCGACAAGTACTCTGTTTTCCCCAATCAACTTAACCGCATTTTCAATAATATGCGGCCCGGCCTTTGAAACGGAAATATCACCGCCAATAAGCTCCGGCGGCTCAACAGCAATCAAATCCGGACTGTATCTGGTAATCTCCTTCCCTTTTTCCGGCGTATCCGCACAAACAACCGTAAAAAGCCCGACATCCTTTGCGCGCTCAATACTTTTCATCAAAGTTTCATTCCCGATCGGATATTCCGCATGATTAAGCAATGTACCATAAGCTCCAACCTCTTTAGCCAAATCAGGAGAAATATGCCCGGTATGCCCGCCATACTTAACAGGATCGATATGCTGCGCAAAAACCGGAATTTTGACACTCCCTGCCACCATGGCCAGATCTATTGAATTCACAGCAATGGCAATGGAAGCTCCGGTTTCCTTGGCTACTTGCTCATGAATTTTGGCAAGTTCCAGGGCGTTTTCACCTGTCGCCTGCTCATAAAGCTTAAAATTGACTAAAATCAGAGGTAATTTCATGGATTAAATATACCAAAGAACTCCTAGAAAAGTCTTTGAAATAAATTGACCTAAGGTGATAATTTTGATATAATATTATAATGAATTTTCAAATATAGGCGAAATCCGCCCTTAAAAACAAAAACTAAAATAAAAAAAATATGAGCAAAAAACTTTTATATCTGTTATCAGGGTTTGACCAAGGGTCTTTTAAGGAAAAAAGGATGGTGTTTGATAAACCTGAGGAAGCGCCTATAGGTACAGACGCTGGAAGTAGTACTCTGCCAGAAGCAGCGGAAGCAGCGGAAGCAGCGGAAAAAGCGGCACGTGAAGCGCGCCAACAGCTGGGAAAAGAGATTGCAACCTTACTCTCAAAAGAAGAACCCATTACAGCAGCAGACATAGACAAAGTCTTAGAAGGACTGGATTCTAAAAGCCAACTTACTCCAAAAGAAAAACAGAAAATATTCGACCAATTTGTAGATGAAATAATCCAAAAAAAAGAATCTGAATTAACATTGTCTCAAACAGACCAATTGATAAAATTTGCATCAGAAAACGAAGAAAATCTCAAAAAAGTAGCAGAAAACATAAAATCAGGTCACATCAATCTAGAAGAGATGTTCCCGGAAACAATAAGCAAATTCTTAGGACTTTTGAAGGAAGACAACGAACTGTTAGAAAAATTCGCATCATCCGCAGTAACAGTATGTAATCTCATAATTGCAGCTAAAGAGGACAGGGACATTTTGAGACAAACTTTCGATTACCTGGACAAAACCTTAGTCTTTAAAAACATAAACGACTTCCAGGTAATCAACATATTGATGGAACAACTGGGTAAAGACACTATTCTAAACAAACTAACTGTCAAACAAAAAGGAGAAATTTTAGACAGTCAAGATGATTCCTTTTCGACAGACTTAAAAATAGAACTATTTAACAGCATCTTAAATGAAGCCGACGAAAATTTCACTAAACTGGCTGACGATACCATCAATAACATGGCAAATTTTTCAACAGATATAGCCACAGACAAACCACAATACATAAACACCGTTGCAAGCAACATAATTGCAGGTGAAAAATTGAATAGTTTAACTGAAGATACTCTTGTAAAATTCGTGGAAGCTCTGGCTTCAACAGGAGAAAAAACGCAAGACTCATACGCCTTAATAATCGAAAAATTGAAAACAGA
>CAYHSM010000021.1:0-14637 GCA_964359325.1 uncultured Candidatus Peribacteria bacterium | reverse complement strand
TTAATTTTGTTGGTTTATGAAATATTTTCAGGTTGTTGTCCCTCAAGGGGATGACCAGAAAAAAAAGGAAAAGATGTTCGAAGAGCTTTTGGTCAATCTACATAAGACGGCTCATCATGCTCATTTATCAATGGAGTTTTTTGGTTATGAGCAATATACGTATTTCTTTTTTGCGGTTCCTGATAATCTTTTTGAGACTATTGAAGGTTTGCTTTATGCCACCTTTCCGGATTGCGAAATTAAAGAGACAAGCGATTATGTTGATAATTATAAGCCGGGAAGCGGTAATTTGTTTTTGGCCGGTGCGCGTATGAAGTTGAGATGGGGGGATGTGTATCCATTCAAGTGTTTTCCGCATTTTGATGATGATAGCCAAAGCAGGCTTTTTTCCGTAATTTCCAAGATTTTTTCCGGAGAGCAAGTTTGGGTGCAGTTTGTGGTGCATCCTGTTGAAGAAACAGCCGCATATCATTTTAAACGCAGGATTGCCATAAGATGGAATAATTTTAAAAAGATTTTCAATATCCGCGATCGCATGAGAGCCAAAGATGAGCATAGTGTTATACATCATCGCAAAGAGCTAGCTATGGAAAAAGTTAAACACGGCGAACCGTTCAATATCACTATCAGGGTCGCTTATCTTGCAAAAAGCGAATCCGAAGCCCATCGCAAATTGGAAGCCATTATTCATAGTTTTTATCAATATAATGAAACTGACATTCAAGAATTCAGGACTACCCATTTGAGTGAGCTTTCTTTTCTTGCCGAATATAAACAAAGGAAATTAAAAGCTCCGATTATGGTTGGGCCTGCGGAACTTGCGACGTTGTATCATTTGCCGAATCCGGATTTTGTTCCTCATGTTGTCCATGTATTAGCTAAAAAATCCGAGGCTCCGCAGGATCTGCCAAAGATAGGGGAGCCTGATATCAGTTTATTCGGTATTACAAATTATCATAATAATTTTGATAAATTCGGGATTAAGCGCGTGGATCGCGCACGTCATCTTTATACGGTAGGTAAGTCCGGTTCAGGTAAATCCAAATTACTTGAACTTTTGATTTATTCCGATTTGATGAATGGAAATGGCGTGGGAGTTTTGGATCCTCACGGAGATCTTGTGGATAACGTGCTTGAAATGGTGCCTGAACACAGAATTAAGGATGTGATTTATTTTGATCCCGCAGATATCAACTTTCCGATTTCCTTTAATCCTTTGGAAAATGTCGCGGAAGAATTTAAGATGCAGGTGACTATTGGATTTATTTATATTTTCAAGAAACTGTTTGGTACAAACTGGACTGATAGACTGGAACATGTTTTGCGTTATACGGTTTTGGCTCTTTTGGACAGCCCGAATACCACTGTACTTTCGATTCTGAAAATGTTGACTGACAAAAATTACCGTCAGGCCATTGTTTCGCGCATCAAAGATAATGTTGTTAAGAATTTCTGGGTTTCAGAGTTTGCAGGATGGAGCGAAAAGTTTGATGCCGAGGCCATTACGCCGCTTCTTAACAAGGTTGGACAGTTTGTTGCCACCAATATGATCCGTAATATAATAGGTCAACCAAAGAATAAGATTAATATTCGCAATATAATGGATGGTCAGAAAATTTTATTGATGAAGGTTTCTAAAGGTCTGCTTGGTGAGGAAAACAGCTCGCTCATGGGCGCGATGATTATTACAAAACTTTATCAGGCTGCGATGAGCAGGGCCGAGATGAAAGAGGCCGACCGTAAAGATTTTTATTTTTATGTTGATGAGTTTCAAAATTTTGCCACAGATACTTTTGCGGAAATTTTGTCTGAAGCGCGAAAATACAGACTTAATTTGACGCTTGCTCATCAGTATATGGGGCAATTGTCAAATCTCGTGCAAAAGACGGTTTTTGGAAATGTCGGTTCCATTATAAGTTTCAGGGTCGGGGCCGATGATGCCGGAGTTTTGGCTCAAGAATATAATCCGATTTTTAAGGAAAGGGATATTATAAATCTTGGTATGCGCGAGTTTTACTGCAAAATGTCTGTTAATGGTGAAATTCGCGAGGCTTTTTCCGGCAGGACAATGGACGCGCCAAAAATAAAGAAATCTTATGTTGAAGAGATTATTGCCAACTCTCGCAAGACTTATTGCGAGAAAAGAGTTGATGTTGAGGAGGTTTTGGCTAAGTGGGATGAGTCGGGCGAGTTTGCAAATTTGAATCCGGAAGAAGAGCCGGATTTTGAAGAGCCGTTGATATAAGTTTTTTTGTGTTATATATTGTTGGCATGGGAAAAGCTCAATTGAAATCTTCGGTAGGAGAGAGTGGCAAGGCCGGTGGCGCAGAAATGCGGAAGCTTATGGTCCTGGATAAATTGCCAGCTTATTTCTTGATTTTGTGTTTAACTTTATTTTTTGTATTCCTTTTCCAAATTTTGGCTCCTTTTATTACGGTTATTTTTGTCGCTGCGGTTTTGAGCATTGCTTTCTATCCTTTATATAATCGCATTAGGTCTTTGCTTAGGGGATGGGAAAGATCAGCTTCTTTTATAACTTGCCTGATCGTTATTTTGATAACCGTTGTTCCTTTGACGATTTTTACTATATTGATGGCCGGTGAAGCTGTTGAGACTTATGAGGTTATTCAGCAAAAAGTGGATTCGGGCGTTTTCGATAAATATCTGCAGTGGCAGAATGGAGGGATTTTTTATGATTTGAATGAAAGAGTTAAGTCGGTTGTTGATCTTGAAAAAATCGATATTAAAAAAACCGTAGTAGATATGGCGCAGTCTTTAAGTACTTTTTTGGTTTCTCAGACTGCGACTTTTGTTAAGAGTATTTCCAATCTTCTTTTGAATTTTTTCATTATGCTGTTTTCCATGTATTACTTTTTTAAAGACGGGAAACGTCTGACTGAAAAAATTAAGTCCATGAGTCCGCTGCCGTCTCTTTATGAAACTCAACTTTTTGATAAAATTACAGCAATGTCCAAGGCCATTATGCTTGGCGTCTTTTTGACTGCGATTTTGCAGGGTCTTGCCGGAGGAATAGGGTTTGCTATAGCAGGGATTTCCAATCCTGTGTTTTGGGGTACCGCAATGGCGTTTTTCTCTTTGGTTCCTCTTTTTGGGACTGCAGTAATTTGGGTGCCTGCGGCTGCTGTGCTGGCTATACTTGGATCTTATTGGGCAGCATTATTTGTTTTGATTTGGGGGGTTGTCGTAATCGGGACGGTTGATAATGTTGCGCGTCCTTATCTTATTGGAGGCAAAGCTCATACTTATCCTTTATTAACGTTTTTTGTAATTTTAGGCGGTATCTGGACCATGGGAATTAAGGGTGTGATTATCGGGCCGCTAGTGTTGATGATTCTTATGTCTTTTTTGCATATTTATGAGGCGGAATATAGCAAAGTACTTAAAAATTAATTTCAACATATATGGCAGCAAAAAAAATTGTTAAAAGTCAGAAAGTTTCAAAAGTTCCTCACAAGACGGTTTTGGCAAATAATAAGCATTTTTTAGCAGTTTTGGTTTTATTTGTGGGTTTTTCTTCGTATGCAATTTTGTCTTTCATGAGTTCGAATAATGATTATGTGAAGAAGTTATTTACAGACGTTACTTCGATTGACGGTGTTAGTGACGAGCCTGAAATGCCCAGGGAAAATCCTTTTGTTGATTTGGCAGTCGATCATATTAATTATGACTCTGTAATCGCTTTGTATTATGAGGGGATCGTGAGCGGCTATTCCGATGGAACTTTTAAACCGGATAAAAAAGTAAACAGGGCTGAATTTGCAAAGATGTTGGTTGAGGCCGGTGATCTTGATTATACCGATATGCCGGCTGCAGATTTGAGTAATTGTTTTGGAGATGTTAAAGATTTGCCAGGAGACTGGTTTGCTCCTTCCGTTTGCGCTGCAAAATATAAAGGGTGGGTGAGTGGTTATGAAGGTGGGAATTATGCGCCAAGTCAGAATATTAATAAGGCTGAAGGGTTAAAGATTGTGCTGAAAGCTTTCGGGTTTACCATTCCCGCGAATGAAACCGTGAAGGAATTGCCTTATGGCGATGTTGGTTTGACTGATTGGTATCTGGGTGTTGCTCAAGCAGCCAAGCAGTATTCCTTGGTAAGTAAGGGAGATGTGTTTATGGCTGGCTGGGGATTAACCAGGGGGGATGTTTCGCAGATTATTTTTAATGCGATGAAGGCGAAGAATCTTATATAGGAGCCACAGTAATATTGAGATTGGGATTATACTGTATTTAAGCCAGTTTTCGGTTTGCGGTTGAGTTTGTTTGACTTTGGCTAGAGTTTTTTGTGCTGGTTTTTCGCGGTAAATTGGATTTGGATTGTTTTTAGTCGGCTTTGTCCAGACCCAAGATTTTTTATTCTTGATTATAATTTTGCTTAGACTTGAGCCGTCTTTGGCTTTTTTGTAGTTGACTGTGTCCATAATGTTGTTCTGCGGGTCTTTGAGTTCGATTTTGGAATTTTTGTTTTTAAGAGTGATTTTTAAGGTTTTGTCCTGGAGAATGAGATAGGATTTACCGCGGATCACTAAAGAATCTGAAAGTAAAAATTTTTTTGGCTTTTTGGAAATGTCAGTGGGGTCGGATCCTATAATTTGCCAGTTTTTCAGGTTAATTTCGTATTGTGTCGGATTGTATAGCTCAATCCATTCATTATTTTTATCTTCACCTTTTGGATTAGGCATTATTTCCGAAAGCTGTATGGATGGTAAATTTTCAGCCAGTGCTGTCTGAAAATTCCAAAACAGGCTCAAAATTATCACTATTTTTGCCATTTTTACATTCATGCCATCAATAGATCACACAATCTTAAAATTTTCTTAAAATCTGTAAATATTGCGTTTGACATTTTGAATTAATAAAGTAAATTGTACTTGTAATTAAGTATTCGTCGGTTTTATCCTAAACAGTTGAAGAATAGTTTTCACTAAAAACGAAAAAGTTGATTATAAAAAAACAGCCAAACGTAGACCCAAAGTTAGCTTCCGTTTATCTGAAAGATAGCGGGAGATTGGTTGTCTAGAAGAATTCTTCAATTTAGGACTAAAATTCGGCGAAGTCTAACCAAATAATCTTATGTTAGTCCCAATTTTATTAGCATTGCTTGGTATTGCCCTTGGCGGTACCACAGGATATTTTTATCGCAAAAAACAGGTTGAAGCCAAAAATAAAGATTTGGTTTTGAAATCCGAACAGATTCTCAATGATGCCAAAAATAAGTCCAAGGAACTTGTTTATGAGGCGAGAAATGAGGCTTTGAAGCTTCAGGATGAAGTAAAGAGGGAAGAGCAGCGCACGCAGGCCAAATTGGATGAAATTGAAGAGCGTTTGCTTAAAAAAGAGGATGTTCTTGATCATAAACATGAAGATGTTGAGAAATTGCGTGCGGATTTGGATTCCAAGGTTACTTCCATTAAACAGCTTAGAGATGAGGTGGAGAGTATATATAAGTTGCAATCTCAGCAATTGGAAAAGATTGCAGCTATGTCTAAAGAAGAGGCGAGAGAAATGCTTTTGCAGAAAGTGGAGGTGGAAGCTAAAGAGGATATTATTATTCAGATTAAAAAAGCGGAAAAGGAATTGCAAGATACTGCTGATGAAAAAGCCAAATGGATTGTGGCTGATGCTATTGCGCGATATGCAGCCGAGACTACGGCTGAGTCAACCGCGACACTTGTAAATTTGCCGAATGATGAAATGAAGGGACGTATTATTGGTCGCGAAGGCCGCAATATCAATACATTTGAACAGATTACCGGAGTTGATGTAATTATTGACGACACGCCGGGGTCCATAGTTATTTCCGGTTTCGATTTGGTGCGCCGTTATATTGCTAAAATTGCGCTGGAAAGATTGATTGAAGACGGACGTATCCATCCGGCCAGGATTGAAGAGATGGTGGAAAAGGTAAAGGATGAGGTGAATATTCTCATTAAAGAATTGGGAGAAAAGGCTGTCCTGGAAACCGGAGTTACCGGATTGCATCCGAATTTGATTAAGATTTTGGGGCGTTTGAAGTTTAGGGTTACTCATGGACAGAATGCTTTGAGACATAGTATGGAGGTGTCGTTTTTGGCTGCTTCTTTGGCTGCGGAGTTGGGCGCTGATGAGGGGATTTGCAGGAAGGCGGGGTTGCTGCATGATATCGGGAAGGCTGTGGATCATGAGGTTCCGGGGCATCATGCAAAGATTGGCGCTGATATTGCCAGGAAGTTCGGTTTGCCTGCTGAGATTGTTCATGCGATCGAGGCTCATCATGGACATCCGGCGCCTGAGACAGTTGAGGCACAATTGGTACAGGCCGCCAATTTGATTTCGAATGCCAGACCGGGAGCAAATAAGGAAAATTTGGACACTTATATCAGGAGACTTATGGAATTTGAGAATCTATGTAACAGCTTTGAAGGCGTTGCCAAGTCTTTTGCCATTCAGGCTGGTACAGAGGTGAGGATTTTTATCGATCCTGAAGAATTGGATGATCTTGAATCTGTAAAATTGGCGCATAGGGTTGCCAGGAAGATTGAGCATGACTTGCAGCATCCTGGGCCTGTAAAAGTGCATGTTATAAGGGAGACGAGGGCTGAGGAGTATGCGAAGTAAAAAATTTGATTCTTGCCGAAGGTCGTGAAATGTGTTATTATTATTAAACGAAAATAAAAACAAAAATATATGAAAAGCCATCTTTCTTCTGTTAAACGCTTTATTGCATTTATTGTAATATTTGCGGTTTTTTCGCAGTCTGTATCGGCATCCATTTGGAATGTTGATACTAATGCCGATACAGATCCTAATACCTGCGTAGCCAATGAAGCAGATAATGATGATGATTGTACTTTTAGGGATGCGGTTTCACAACTGGTTGCAGGTGATACGATCAGATTTTTGGAAAATGAAACGATTACCAATACAAGTAGCGCCACAAATCCTTATACCATTACGCAGAACACTGTCACTGTAGACGGGCAAACAGGCGGCTATACCATACAGGTTGATGGAGGCGGTCTTGGCAGTGGTTCTTCATATTCTTTACTGAAGGCATCCGGCACGGATTATACCCAGAAAGGTTTGTATATGTATAATTATAATGGTAATTTGGTTGAACTTTCTCCTACTGCCACTTCTGCAAATGTTAATAATAATGTTCTTGGACTTAATTCCGTGGGCGGTGGGACCGGTGCCAATCAGGCTGCTCTTAAAACTAGTGCTCGGAATGTTACTGTCCAAAGTAATGTACTTAGTAATAGTGGGAAAGGCCTTTTTATTACTGCTGCTACTACTTATGCTGATACAGCTGTTAAAGGGAATAGGATTGGTGTTGATGGGGTGCTTTCTGCGGGAGTGCTTCAGTCCAGCGGTGGAATTACCGATAAGGGGAATACTGGTCAGGGGATTGATGTGCAGGGCGGTAATTTTACGGGTGATGGGAGCGGTGTTGAAGGGCTTACAATTGGTGGCCCGGATGCTGCTGATAGAAATATTATTTCCGGGAATGAGTCACAAGGGATATGGGTAAGAAATACTGCGTCGACTTCCGGCAATATCACTATTCAAAATAATTATATAGGTGTTGGATCCGATGGCAGTACGCAGGTTGCTAATGGTACGAGTTCTAGCAGTGCGGCCGGTATCCTTGGAGATGATCATGCAAACCTTGCTACCGTGAACTGGACAATCAAAGATAATGTGATTTCAGGCAATACAGCGCTTAGTGGAACTGCTCCCGGAATAAGAGCTCTGTCCGGTGGTACTGTAACTATTCAGGGGAATATAATTGGCTTTAAAGCTGGCGGAACTACGGCGCTTGCAAATACAGGCGCAGGTATAGAAGTTGATGCAGGAACCGTCACCATCGGTACTAATAATGATGGAGTCACTGATTCCTTAGAGGGGAATGTGATTGGTAATAATGGCGCTGATGGTATTCTTGTCAATGGAGCAGAAACAACTACCGTTTCTATTAATGGGAATAATATAGGTCTTAATTCTAGCGGGGCTGGTAGTCATGGTAATACTACTAATGGTATCAGTATTAACGGTTCTGCGGTTACTACTGTTAATATTGGCGTCGTTACGGCTACAGACATCGGATATGGCAAAAATAATATAGGGAATAATGGTGGTGATGGTATCAATATAGGTACTACCGGAGGGACCAGTGGCACACCTGCGAATATCACAATTGCTAATAATGATATTGGATTTAATCTTACAAGTACTTTTTCGAATGTAAGGAATGGTATCGATTTGGAGTCAACAGCCGGAGTGCAGAATGTGACAATAGGCACTAATGGAGATGGAACTAATGATGCAAGTGAACAGAACATAATAGGGAGAAATAATACTGCCGGTGTTAATAATTCACGTGGAGAGATCGCTTTAATTAAGGGTGTTAAGACTTTAACAGTTGCAGGGAATGTAATCACCGGAGGTACTTTGGGCAGCCATGGCGTTGTAGTAAATGCTACTGATGCTAATTTGAGCTCTGTAACTATAGGAGGGGATGATTGTTCTACAAGTGCTGCCGCTACAAATAATAGCTCTAATGAGAGGAATCATTTCCCCGGGATAAAAGGTGATGCTGTATCTGTCCGTGATGTTGGTACCGGTACGCCGGCTACTGCGGATGTCACGATTCAATGTAATACGTTTGGATATACGGCTATCGGCACTGCCAATGCAAATTCTCAAAACGGTATAAATATTATTGAAGCCGATCAAATTGTTATTAAAAATAATACCATATCAAATTCCACTTTAGCCGGTGCCACAATTACAGGCGGCAGCAAGTTGGAGGTTTATGGCAATAAATTCGGGACCACAAAAGACGGAAGGAGTCCGGGAGGTAATACAACTTACAATTTATATGTAGCTGCAAGTACTTTGGCTGCAGTTCCTGTAACTGCTCCTATCCCTGTAATTATAGGAGGTGCTACTGCTGCTTTGGGGAATGTTTTTGCTGCCGCAGCTTCCACTACAGCTTCGTTATATATTGCTACATTGGCTGCCAATAGTACCCCGGTTACAATTCAGGGGAATTACATTGGTGTTTGCGCGGAGACTACGGGAAAAGGGACCATTTATACCGATAATCTTGCCACTTGTGCCAATACAGGACATGGCATTCAGGCTGATCAGGGAGATATAACCATTGGTGGTGGTACCGGTAACACTATAGCTACGGATGGTCTTTTGGGGACCGGAAATGTTATAAGTAATAATACAAAGAATGGCATTCATCTTATTGGCAATACATCCGCCGGGACGATAACAGGTAATATAATCGGCTTAATTAAGGCTTCCATAGATGCTGATTATAATACTGCCGCCGGCAATGTGGAGGACGGGATCGAGGTGAACAGTACTGCAATTACAAGTTTGACAGTTGGCGCTTACAGCGGGACGGTTTCCGCTCTCAGAAATATAATTTCATCAAATGGCGGCTTAGGTTTGAATGTCGCTGATACGTCCGCCAGTGCGACTTTAACCGTTCAAAATAATTATATTGGAACCGATTGGGCAGGGAGTGCAGACAGGGGCAATACTTTAGATGGGCTTAATATAGCTGATGGTTCAACTATTAATATCGGTGGTACTTCTGATAATCAAGGGAATGTTATTAGTGGTAATACCAGTGATGGTTTAGAGCATACAGGAACCACTACGAGTACGATTAATATTTATAAAAATTTGATTGGACTTAATGCAGCGGGAACTGCAGCTTTGGCGAATGATGGCGTTGGTGTAAAATTGGGCAATAATAGCGCTACAGTGAATGTTGGTGATGCTGCATCTACCGGCAGGAACTGGATTTCCGGGAATGGCAGCTATGGAATCCGTGTTACGGGAGGGAATGTAAATGTTAAGGATAACTATGTGGGACTTGCGACCGATGGAACAACCTCTATCCCAAATGGAACCAATGAGTTGTATGCGGAGTCTGTCAGTAGCTCAATTTCCGCTTTGACAGTCAATTCCTCAAACAGATTTAATAATCGCACACATCTTGCTGTGTATATGAAAGATATTATTCCTTCAAATGAGAGTACTTTTGATACCGATAATTCTTGGGCGACGTTGCTGGCCGGTATCGGTGCCACTTATGGTTATTGGCAGAGATATGTCGGCGCCACTTTGACAGCGTATGGGCCGCAGGCTTGTTATGACGGTTTGGATAATGATAGTGACGGTAATGCGGATTATCCCGGGGATATAGGTTGTACCAGTAGGCAGGATAGTGATGAATATAACGATGCCGGTGGTGGATTTGTGTATACATCCACTCCTAGGAGTTCCGGATCTACAACTGCTACCGGTTCAGGGAGTGCAGGAACAACCTCAGACACTACCGCGACTTTAGATACCAGGGCCGCTGTTGCTGATGAAGCCGTTACTGAAACTGAAGCTGCAGATGTTGACGCTGAAACAGTTATTGAAGAACCTACTGTGGTCGCTACTACGACTCCTGCCGATACTCGTGAAAGAGTCAGAACATATATTATTCGCGAAAAACTTAGCGAGGCTGTTAATACAACTACTGATACCGTACTTGATAAGGAACGTGTAAATATCGATTTGATTTTAAATGGCGACAGTTCAAATGTTCCTTCCGGAGGCGGAGGTGGTTTTGCTTCCGGCGCTGATATTCCAAAAACACCTGAACAAGAATTGCTTGCTGATGTTATAAATACTGTTTCCAGCGGAGGAACACTTAGTAAGAATGAAGAGAAAAAAGTTGTGATAGCTGTTGAAACCGTCATTGGTAAAGCTGTACAGGAAATTTTTGAGAAAGCTGAACAGGGCGGCGGAGGCGGAGGTGGTGGTGGCGGAGGAAGTGGAAGCGGCAGCAGTGCGTTTGTTTCTCTTTCCGTCAACAAAGCCAATGGTAAAAAAGTTCAAATTTCTAAAAATACAAAATTCAAATTTGTTATGGATCATAAAAAAGCTGCTGACGAACAAGACGTGGTTGATGCCAACGGTGAAAATGAAGTTATTATTACTCCTTCAACAATCCTTGGTTCCGGACGAGTTTCTACTATGTTGCAGGTAATGGAAGGCGGAGACATCAATGATTCATTAGCTGCTGATAAAGTTTATTTCCGAGGGGTCAGAGGACTTTCCAATAAAGCCACTTCTTTGGATGATTTGAGACCTGATAAGCCAATGATAACAAACTTAAGCGATGATATGGAAATCGCACCTCAAGCTGCGCTTTGGATAGCCGGCCCGAAAGCCAATCAAAAATTGAGTTTGTTTGCCGTTGATAAGCTTGATAGCGAAGATCCGAATGATTGGAAGACTTATGAATTTGGAGACTATACCCTTGATGAAGCTTATAAGGCTGTAGCCACAGTTGATTTTAGCGATAAGATGGCAGGTGATATTAAGAAATTCGATCTTGTTGTGCAGGACGAAGATGGCAATGGTTCCATTCAGGAAGTGACTGTAAATAAAGCAAAGGAACTTAAATTGGACTCTGTTCTTTTGAGGGATGGTAAGCAGGTGATTCCTGCGGATTTGACTCATGACGAGAGTGATTTTGCGAAGACATTGCATACTACCGTTTTACTTGCGGCCGAGAGTGCTAAACAGTCCGGTAATAATCCTGAAGGCGACGGACCTATGGTCTTGAGCGGATATTCCGAGCCTGGAAGTATAGTATTCGTGACTTGGGAAAGTATGATTTTGTCATCTGTTGTGATAGCTGATGCTTCACAAGGATATTTTGAAGTTGGAGTCCCTGGTGAATTGGCTAAAGGCGATCATAAAGTATTGGTGTACAGTTATAATAATAAGAAAAAGATTATAAGTAATTTTGCGAAGGTGTTGTTTAGTAAGTACTTATAAAGCGGGTTTTACCCATTGGCATTTATCTATTGACTGTAAAGTTTAGCACTCTATAATACTGTGTGCTAGTTTGAGCATTGCTCGAACTTAGCCCTAATTTTTAATTAAAATAATTATGTCAAAGATTATTCCTACCAATGATCATTTGGTTGTTGAGGCTATAAATGAAGACACGAAATCCGCCAGCGGTATTATTATTCCCGAAACCGCTTCAAAAGAGAAGCCTATGAAAGGCAAGGTAATTGCTGTCGGTCCAGGCAAATTGACTGAGGACGGCAAGAGACTCCCTATGGATATTTCAGTTGGAGATACTGTTTTATTCTCAAAATACGGACCTACGGAAGTGAAGGTGGATGGAAAAGAGGTTTTGATTTTGTCTGCGAGTGATATTTATGCGAAATTGGTGTGATCAAGCGTAAGCGTGTTTTTAATTCTTAATTCTTTAATTTTTTAAACATTATGGCTAAACAAATGCAATTTGGTGATGAAGCTCGACAAAAATTACTTGCCGGCGTGGAAAAACTGGCGCGGGCTGTCAAAATTACACTTGGTCCCAAGGGACGCAATGTTGTTCTTGATAAAAAATACGGCGCGCCAATGATTACCAATGATGGCGTAACTATCGCTAAAGAAATTGATTTGCCAGATCCGTATGAGAATATGGGTGCGCAGATGGTAAAAGAAGTTGCCACTAAAACTAATGATGTGGCTGGAGATGGCACGACTACCGCGACTTTGCTGGCTGAGGCTATTATCAAGGAAGGTTTGAGGAATTTGACTGCCGGAGCAAATCCGATGCAGCTTAAATCAGGTATTGAAAAAGCTGTAAAGAAAATTAAGGAAGCTTTGGAGGAAATGGCTGTTAAAGTCGGTGACAGTAAAGAAAAGATCGCTCAGGTCGCTTCCATTTCCGCGCAAAATGAAGAAGTTGGCAACTTGATTGCCGATGTCCTGGAGATGGTTGGAAATGATGGCGTTATACAGGTAGAGGAGTCACAGACAATGGGACTCGATAAGGAAGTTGTTGAAGGTATGCAATTCGATAACGGATATATTTCTCCGTATTTTATTACAGATCCTTCCAGGATGGAGGCTTCTTATGAAGATCCAAAAATTCTTATTACCGATTGTAAGATAAGTTCCGTGCAGGATTTGTTGCCGTTGCTTGAAAAAGTTGCTCAAAGCGGTCGTAAAGAATTGGTGATTATAGCTGAGGATTTGGATGGTGAGGCTTTGGCAACTTTGGTTTTGAATAAATTGCGCGGAATATTTAGCGTTTTGGCTGTGAAGGCTCCGGGTTTTGGAGATCGTCGTAAAGATATGCTTAAGGATATTGCCGTTTTAACAGGTGGCACTGTGATTACCGAAGAGATTGGTTTGAAATTGGAGAGTGCGGAGTTAAGCCATTTGGGAGAGGCGCGCAGGATAGTGGCTGATAAGGAAAAGACAACTATTATTGATGGTAAAGGCAGTAAAAAAGATATTGAGACTCGTGTGAAGGAGTTGAAAGTTTTACTTGGCAAGACTGATTCTGAATTTGATAAGGAAAAATTGCAGGAGAGATTGGCTAAACTCGGTGGAGGAATCGGAGTGATTAAAGTTGGTGCGGCTACGGAAATTGAACTTAAAGAACGTAAACATAGAATTGAGGATGCGTTGAATGCAACTAAGGCTGCGGTGGATGAGGGAATTGTCCCTGGAGGCGGCGTGGCTTTGCTTTTGGCTGCCAAGGCTCTTGAACATTTGAAGTCCGATAATCCCGATGAAGCTACAGGAATTAAGATTATTAAAAATGTTCTTTCCGCGCCAATGATGCAAATTGCTATTAATGCCGGAAAGGACGGAGCTGTTGTTGTGGATAAAGTTTTGAATAGTAAGGCCGGTGTCGGATATGATGCTGAAAAAGACAGATATGTTGACATGGTTGAGGCCGGAATTATTGATCCAAAAAAAGTTGTAAGGAGCGAAATTGAAAACGCTGCGAGTGTGGCTGCGATATTTTTGACAATGGAAAGCGCGGTTTGCGATATTCCCGAGGAGAAAAAAGAAGGTGGTGGCGGACATGGACATGGGATGGGGGATATGATGTAGGGATTGATTTAATTTTTTTTAGGTATACCATGTTGAATGCTTATTTTAAGATAAATTTATTATGAAATTTGATTATACACAGGCTGGGAAATGGGTGGTTTCTAAGGATGACCATGTAATCGCTGCAGATAAAAATTTCAGTAAACTTAGAGAAAAATTTGCATCTAGAGATGATGCGGATGAATTAAAATATACCCTGGTTCCTAAATATCCAATGGCAGGTTAAAAGATGATTTTTAAATATTTTTGGGGCAAGTGGGATTTTTTGATCATGTTGATGTTAAATTAAGTTGGAGGAAGAAGGAAATAGAAATAACAAACTGAATCATTGATCATAAATGTTAATCTGTTAATCCCTCTGCGCGGAGGCGTCTGATGTGTGGGTGGTGAGTTTGCATAAGCGGTAGTTAGGTGAAAGCGGAAAACTGGCAAACAGACGCGACTGGAAGATTGCGCGATTATACAAGAATATTATTAGAAAAAGCCGTTTAAATAATGCCAGTTTTCCGCCATCGCCGAACAGGGTATAGGCGGTTCCGCTCCTCCTTTCAGTCGTCGCTTCACCCATATTGTCTGGCGGTGGATCGCTTCGCGATATATTATACCGCCAGACAACATCGCCTATACCCGGCACGTTGCGTGAAATGCCGCTTCTAATAAACCAAAAATAGACCTTGACAAAAATAA
>CAYHSM010000020.1:0-14662 GCA_964359325.1 uncultured Candidatus Peribacteria bacterium | reverse complement strand
CCCTTTTGAAATTTCCAATAAGCTCCGGTTCCTGCATTTCCATTTCTCCAAGAATAACTTCTCCGGTCGAGCCGTCCAAAGTAATTATATCTCCTTCACCTAAAACAATCTCCCCGATAATTAATTTCTTAGCGCTCGCATTTACAATGATATCGGTACATCCGGCAACGCAGCACTTGCCCATTCCTCGACAAACAACAGCCGCATGACTGGTCATGCCTCCGCGCGCAGTCAGGATACCGCAGGCGCTGTTCATTCCGCTGATATCCTCCGGACTCGTTTCTTTTCTGACCAAAATAACTTTTTCGTCTTTCTCAGTCGCCATATTTACAGCATCTTCGGAATTAAAAACGATTTTCCCGCAAGCCGCCCCGGGCGAAGCCGGCAAGCCTTTAGCAATCACATTTTTTTCAACACTTCTTTTAAGTTGAGGATGCAGCAATTGATTGAGCAGCCTGGCATCAATCTTTAGCAGAGCTTCGTTTCTCGTCAAAACTCCCTCATCAAACAAATCGCACGCGATATTCACGGCAGCCTGCCCTGTTCTCTTCCCATTTCTTGTTTGCAACAAAAAGAGCTTACCTTTTTCAATCGTAAACTCTATGTCCTGCATATCTTTATAATGTTTCTCCAGCACATCCTTGATAGCCACAAGTTCGTCATACACAGCCTTATTTATTTTTTCCAATTCTCCCAAAGAGAGAGGAGTGCGTATGCCTGCCACAACGTCCTCGCCTTGCGCATTCATCAAAAATTCCCCATAAAATTCTTTATTGCCGGTCGATGGATTTCTTGTAAAAGCAACGCCGGTTCCGCAATCATCTCCCATATTTCCAAACACCATTGATTGTATATTCACAGCCGTCCCTTTAAGTCCCGTAATATTATGAATCGCGCGATAAGCCTTGGCGCGGTCATTATTCCAAGAGCAAAAAACAGCTTCAATGGCCAGTTTTAGCTGTTCGCCGGGATTTCCCGGGAAGTCTCTGCCCGCATTTTTTTTAACTATTTTTTTGAATTTTTCAGCAAGCTCTTTTAAATTTTCAGCGGAAAGTTCCGTGTCCAATGAAACACCTGCCTCTTTTTTCATTTCTTCAAGAGCTTCCTCAAACAAGTCATGTTCAACTCCCATTACAACATCTCCAAACATCTGCACAAACCTGCGGTAACAGTCATAAACGAACCTTTCATTACCGATTTTTTTAATAAGCCCATTTACAGTCTCATCATTCAGCCCCAGATTCAAAATCGTATCCATCATCCCTGGCATGGAGGAGGCCGCGCCGCTGCGCACCGACACAAGTAAAGGATTTTTTGCGTCACCAAATTTTTTACCCATCTTGATTTCAAGCAGTTTCAAATTTTTATCAAGCTGCTGAGCAAAACCATCCGGATAATCATTGTTCTGTGAGAAAAAATAACAAATCTCCGTAGTGATTATAAAGCCCGGGGGAACAGGTATGCCAAGGTTTGTCATCTCAGCCAAATTAGCACCCTTACCGCCAAGTAACTCCTTCATCTCTTTCTTGCCTTCCTCAAAAGCATAAACATATTTGCTTGAATCTGTGTCAGAAGTGATTTTTGCGGCTTTCGCCACAGAAGAGCTTGGAATCATAGCTATGTATTATTTAACTAAAGTATACTGAAATCTTGCAGAAAATACAATATGTGCTATAGCTTTTCCTTGATTTTTTGTTCCAAACGCGCGAGAGAAGTAATAAATGCAGCTTCTCTTAAGTTACAATTATATTTTTCAGCATTCTTTTTAACTTCCAGCCATGCATTAACCATAATATCTTTCAGTTTTGTTTTAACTTCGTCTTCAGGCCAATATTGATTACTCGCATTTTGCAGCATTTCAAAATAACTTACAGTCACACCTCCTGCGTTTGCCAAAATATCCGGAATATCAATAATCCCTTTTTTTGCCAAAATTTCATCAGCCTCGGGGGTAACCGGACCATTGGCCAATTCCAAAATCACTTTAGCTTTAATTTTATCAGCATTTTCGGCTGTAACTTGATTTTCCAACGCAGCCAAAACCAGCACATCGCAATCAAGTTCAAGCAATTCTTCATTTGTAACTTTTCTGCAAGTGGAACCATCCATCCCATGAAGTTCTGAAACATGAACTCCGCAATTTACAACACTCTTTTTCTCGAGCTTACAGGACATAAGTCCGGCAGGGTCAATGCCATGGCTGCACACAATACCTCCTTGAGAATCAGACGTTCCAATTATTTCATACCCTTCAGCCGCAAGTAATTTTGCAGCGACTCCGCCGGCATTCCCAAAACCTTGAATAATCACTCGCGTCTTTTTTGGCTCCATTCCAACCTCACGCGCATATTCATCCAAAATATATACACCGCCTTGGGCCGTAGCTTCACCGCGTCCCTTACTGCCGCCGGCTTCCAAAGTCTTGCCTGTAACAACACCTCTCATGTCTTTTCCTTGAATTTTCGAATACTCATCCGCAAACCAATCCATCATTTTGGAATTTGTATTTACGTCGGGAGCGGGCACATCGCGATCAGGCCCTACATTCGGCTCAACCAAACGCACATACATTCTCGTCAGTCTCTCCAGCTCACCTTCCGACAAAACTTTCGGATCCACAACAACTCCACCTTTGGCTCCGCCGAGCGGAATTCCAACAACCGAACATTTTAGTGTCATCCACGCGGAAAGAGCCTTTACCTCTTCTTTATCCACCTGCTGATGATAACGAAAACCTCCCTTGTAAGGCCCGGCTGCATTATTATGCTGCACCCTGAATCCTTTAAAGATTTTCAAACTTCCATCATCCATGCGCACCGGAATACTAAACTCGATTTCTCGCTGCGGCACAGACAAAATAGCCCGAATTTCAGGGGTCAATTTCATAATATTCGCAGCTTTTTCTATTTGTTTTAAGGTATTTTCGAATAAAGACATTTTGAAAAAATTAATGGATTAAAACAACCCTAAAAACGTAAAATCAATTGGGGGAAGAGTAATATCGGTATAATACACTATCATTTGACCGACAAAGCCCGCAAAAAGAGGGACTGTAAAATTATCATCCAGTTTATTTGTTACAACTTCAACCGCAGTCGCGGTAAAAGCCATTGGAACAATCAAAAGAAAAAAGTCCGGAAGAATTAAAAGTCCGACAGTTAAGTTCGCAATAAGACCGGCCATTGAGCCTTCCAGAGTTTTATTTTTATAAATTACTATTTTTCCAAAAGCCCGTCCGACTATGGCGGAAAACATATCGCCAAACACAGTCATAAACAGCGCGACAAAAGCCACCCAATATTCAAAAGCCGAAAAGGCGATAATGCAAGACGCCACCAGGAAGATTGCGCCGGACACATGATCCTTTTCTTTTTTTCTAAATAATTTATCAAAAAAAGCTACAGCTGATGATCTGTGTTCAAGGCGCACATGCTCAATTTCCAATAAAATCAAAAGTAAAGAGGTCATGATCAAAATGGCAACGCGATCTGAGAAATAATTCAGCAATAATGTGTATCCGATAACAATAAGCAAGCTCGACAAATGCACAGCTTTTCTGAAAAATTCCCATATAAGAGCTGACTTTTTAGTCATAACTTTTTAAGTCTAAAGGTTTTCGCTTCGCTCATTTTGCTCGCCCCTAGGCTCGCTGTGCGACTTCGTCGCATGGAGGATGCTATTTCCAAAACTGGAACCATTTTGGTTGCGGAGCTTTGAGTAAATTTACTTGATTTTCAAGTACAAAAATCTTTTCTTGCAGAGTGTTAACAAGTCTTAAGAAATTTTGTCTTTCTTCGTTATGCTGCGAGATTACGGTTTTTAAAGTTTGCACGAAAGATTTGAAATCTTCAATCTCAACAGGCATGGTTTCGGATTTTGATTTGAAGGAGATTTTTTCTTTCGTAGAATGTTGTCTTGGATAGTCATCTTCGAGCTTGATTCCGTAAAATTCACACAAGGAATCTTTGTCCACGAGATAATTGAATCCTTGCGGAGTCTTGCTTTTCTTAACTTTTAATTTTTTTGTCTTAATTGCGCGACGTATTGTTTGAATGGATTTTTTGCTTATATCAGCGGCTTCTTGAATTGAAATGAGGATTTTAGGCATATGTATTTAAATAAGGTGTCCCGCTTAGCGGGACTTTTTTTGGATAGGCCCGCCTGCGGCGGGCTGTTAACCACAATTTAATACAACCTCACTTAAAAACAAAGCGAAAAAATTATTTAAAAATTGACATCACGCAATTTTGCTTTGCTCTAATTCATTAGTCGTTTTGTTTCCTTTTTTTTAACAAAAAAATCCAAATCAGCAAGCCGATTATAGCCACAGACATCACTATGATTATAGTAAAATCCGTTGGAATATTAGAACTGTTTGTTTGCACGGGACGAAGTCCCGAATTCCCCATGGGGCGAAGCCCCGTATCCCCCTCCCCTGCGTTTTCATCGGTAATTTTCTCCCCGTTTTTGTCTAGTCGTAAATTTTCCCATACGATTTTATCAATATCTTGCCTGACAGTATCCAGGGTCGAAACAACTCCATTTTCGAAATTAAAATCAAGAGCATCCCGCTCAATAATTTGAAAATAAAAAACAGAAATAAGCCCTTCGCCAAGAGGGAAACTGTCATTTCTTCTTAGTGTCTCGCCGAAAATAATCTCGCTTTTTTCTTCAGAATTTTGTACGAGATAAAACGGATCGCCGCCTCTTTCGAGGAATTCACCGGGCTCATATTTAAGAAATTGCAACTTGTTAGTTTCGTATTTTAAATGGAAAGCAAGCCCCAAAACGGGCATCGCCATGTCGCGGGCAAAAACCGAAATTTTTAAAATATCCCCGTCTAAAAATTCTTGGGTTAGATAAACTGAGCCAGTAATTTCTTCGCTTAATCCGTATTCGTTAGGATCGAGGTTTTCATCAAAATTTGATTCAAAATCCGAATAATCAATCTCGGTATCATCCCAGGCATATTCGTTGGACTCGTAGCCATATGCCACTTCCAAATAAATAACAGACGACAAAAAGAGAACCAGCACGCTCGCTATAGAAATTAAAATTTTTTTTGATTTCATGATTTTAAGAATTAAAATTTTTCTGGAAAGGCCCCGCCATGGCGGGGCCCTTTTTTCAGGAACGTTAATAACTCAAACCGAAATTCACGCCGACATCAATCAAATCTTTCCCATCAATAATTCCATCAAAATTCGTATCGGCCAACGCGTTATATTCCTCATCCCCATACGCGCTTCCGTAAGACCTGGCCAAATTTTCAATATCTTTGCCATCTACGCGGTCGCTGCGATCATTATCGCCAACAATTCCGCGCGTATCCACGTAAGAGATATCAGCGCTCTGTCCCTGGATATTATTTTTAACAGGTATTACCTGGTATTGATAAAGAATGCCCGGCACCAACTTCCCGCCTTTTAAAACCTTGTCATCATCCACAAAATTCAAGCCATTGGTTTCACCAATCATAACAAAATTTCCATCCACCATCTTTCTTTTTACAACATAAGAGTCAGCGCTATTTGCGTCTCCGGCCCAGCTCAATTTAAAACTATATCGACCATCTCCAAAGTCAATTTTTAAACTGGAAATTTTTGCAGCAACTCCGCCACCACCGATATTCAAATCAGCTCCTGTAAATTTTACAGGCACATTGCCTTTTGAATCAGACAAAAAACTTCCTGAACCAAAAACCAATTCTCCGTCCAAACTTTCACTGCCAACAACTTTAAAAGTTAAATCAAACAATTTTCCGCTACCGTCCAACCCTTTTGCCGGATTTATAAGTCTGGCATTCCCAATGATTAACGACCCTTCATCTCCATTTTTCAATGCCGCATTAAAAGCCGTACTTACACCATCAGCTTTCAGAAACTGAGCTTCCTTAGCTGAAACAAAAGAAACCAAATTGGAAGGATAATTTACTTCAAATCCATAAGCATAAAGATCAGTGGCACTATCAACATAAACGCCAACAGTCACAGTGTCTCCACCGGAAACAGTAATATCTGTCGGATTAAAATAAATTTCCGCGCCACCGCCGGCATAATTGCTATTAGCGCCTCCGGGCGTTCCGAGGACATCTCCACCACCGCTGGCTTTGCCGCCATTTCCATTGATCGCAGACGCAAAGTTCCCGGCGCTGTCAGACGTCACGTCAGGATCAATTCTTTCCATTGTGGCTTTACTTGAGCCATCGCCTGCATACCACGCACCGCCACCACTATTCACTTTATCAACCACAACCCCATCGGAATTTTTTAAAACCAAACTGTCTCCGGCATTTGCCAAAGACAAATTTATAACCGCGTTAGCAGCAACATTTGATATTGCATTCTCATTATCTTCAATCAAAAAATAGCCATGTGGAGCAACCGTGCCGCTTGCAATTTTATACGAAGGGCTGCCATCATCCTCAATCACCCAGCCGCCCAAATCAACAGCCTGACTGGTGGTGTTATACAACTCTATCCATTCATCATTTGAATTATCACCGCTGCCGGCCCATGCGACTTCATTGATAACAACGTCCCCTAAATTAGCAGCAAAAACAGTGCCACCAAGCGGGATCCCAAAAACCTGCAACAATATCGCCAAAACCATCGCCAAAATAAACTGGATTTTCAGCATTTTTATTTGTGTTAAAAAATATATTTAAACTTTTTTGCGCAAAAAAGCACTCAGCACCGTAGCAGGCAAAGTTAAAATTTTCTTAAAATTTTTCTAAAATGCGGGCAGTTGGACTTGACGTTTTCACTAAAAAAACGCAAAATCATATCTTGACAGCTTAAATAAGCCAAAATGAATCGTCCTAAAATTTGTTTACTTTTTGCAGGGGGTACCATTGGAATGGTGAGAAGTCCGCATACAGGAGTGCTCCAACCCGTAGGCAATTCCGCTGAAATAATCCAGCATTTTCCGGAAATACAAAAACACGTACAGTTGGATTTCAAGATGGTTGTGAATATTGACAGTTCAAACATGACCCCGCAAATTTGGACGCAACTCGCAAAAACAATTCATCAACTTTATGACAAATATGATGGATTCGTAGTGGCACAAGGAACGGATACTATGGCATATACCGCAAGCGCTATTTCATACGCCTTACAAAATTTAAGCAAACCGATTGTTTTTACAGGTTCTCTTATTCCTTTAAACGAAACCGGTTCCGATGGCAGGAATAATCTTGTTTACGCATGTCTGACAGCCACGCTGGACATCGCTGAAGTATGCATTGTTTTGGCAAATCGTATAATGCGCGGCAACAGAGCTAAAAAATATCACGAGTCTTTCTCAGCGATTTTTCATTCGCCGAATTTTCCATATCTTGGAGAATTGGGACGTCCAATCGTCCTGAACGAGTGGCGCAAACGTCGCCGCAAAAGAATGCTTAAATTCCAGCCGAATTTTAATTCGAACATATCGGTTTTAAAATTATTCCCGGGATTCGATCCCATGATTATTGAAAAAGTTTTTGAACGAAACGCTCAGGGTATAATTATAGAAGGTTTCGGCCCCGGCAACGTCCCAACCCTCGAAAACTCAATAATCCCTCAAATTGAAAAAGCCACCAGGCTGGGCATTCCTATTGTCATAGCCACTCAGATGGAAAAAGGAATAACTAATTTAACCGCATACGAAGCCGGCTACAAAGCGTTAAAAGCGGGAGCGATTTCTTCTAAGGACATGACTACGGAAGCAACAATCGTCAAATTGATGTGGGCTTTGGCAAAGACCAAAAATTTCTCGGAAATTAAAAAAATCATTGAGAAAAATTTAGCCGGAGAAATGAGCAGTTAGGCACATCGCGCAACCTTCATTTTTGGCTTACCCAAGCCAAAATACGTCCCTCCCCCGACTTCGTCAGCTTTTTTTTTGCCATATTTTTAAACCGCCCTTATTATGCGAGCCATTAAAAATTATACATATGACTACGCACGACAAATTTCTGGCCCACGTCAACAAGTTGCTTAAAGAGCATCTGGCAAATCCGCAGTTCACGGAACTGGAAAAACTTGGAGTCAAAATCTCGATATACGACATTTTTCAGGAAAACCAGGACCTCGAAGAAATTTATTATCAACTCCTGGATTATCTGGAAAAGGATCGCAAGCTGACTCCTTTGGTAACAAGAGTTGAAATGTATTATTTAACTTCCAATAAGTAAGTTAACCTCATTTTTATGGCAGTAGCTAATCCGCGACTGGAAGCTGCATATCCCGCTTTAAGTCGAGACATAGAGGATTTAAGAGAATTTGCGGAACCGTTGCAAAATGAAGTCACGGTAACTCCGCTTATGCCGGTTATCGCAAGAATAATGAGTTTGCCTGATGAGTTGGACTTATGGGCCGCAGATGAAGGCGAAATCCGTCACATAGAAGAAGAAGTAAGGGAATGCAAAAGGCAATTGGCGGAAATTTCATATGAATATGTAGGCCAGATTATTACAAAACCGGAACCTTCAAAGGTCTTTAAAATTTTGGCAAAAGCGACTCGTTTTGAAAAGGAACTGAGAAAAGCTTCCGGGAAAACCGTAAAAATGCCTGACGGCACTGAAACTAAAATCACTCCGGAATTTATAGACTGTTTGACGCGTTATCGTTTTTCACTCGGTACGCCGCCAATTACTCCAAAAGGAATAGAAACAATAGAAAAATTGCTTTTTGGAAGCACTCTGCAAAATATTTACGCATTTAGGGACGTGATGCCTGTTGATAAAGGAGTTTTTGATCGTTTTTTGGGAGCGGTGGATAGGCTGGTGGAACAAAGTACGCATTACACAACCGCATCGGAAAAGGATGATTATGAGGCGCGAGCCAAAGATTTCACAAATCTCGAAGGCTTGAGAGGAATGACAAAAACCACGGTGACAGGCACTGCAAAAACCGCAGTTCGTTTGATTAAAGAACATTTATTAAGCAAACACACGAACGGAACCATGCCGTTAAAAGTTGAAGAAGAGCCGGATAGACTAGACGGTACGCTTATTGAAGAAATGACACAGTCGCAAGAATCAATATTTGTAGTGCGCGTCACGTCTGTGCCTCATCACATTTTTACAAGCGATGTTTTGGAATCGAAATGGAAGGGAGTTATCGGCCGCCTGGTAATTATTGATGATTCGAAAAATGCGCGAAAATCAGGCACAACAATGGTTTACTCTATGCATCCGCGCATTACAAAAGCCTTGGCGCAGTTCCATGTAAAGGACTCCGGTACGCCGGCTAATACTCAAATGAATCTGCGCTTAATTTTGGAAAATTTTAGAAACGCTGATTTGGACAATTTGGAAACAAGTATAGATGCAAAAATTACACAATTTGAAGAGGAAGGTGTTAGGGATTTTGACAGGACGGATGCCAGGAAAAGAGAGTGGAAAATTTCAGCTCAAAAAGATTACTTAAGTTTAAAAAAATTCAAACGCTTTTTGAAATTTATAAAATCTTTAAAGAATGGAGAGCCGGCAGAGATTGAACAAATTTCCAAATACTTAATAGAGGATGTTGCAGACCAATCAGCCCAATATTTTTTCAAAAGGCTTGAGGAAAAAGATTATCAGTGCGTAGCTGTCCCGCAAGGAGGCGGACGCCGCGGATTGAAACATCCGGGTAATTTTTATCTGCAAAAACTGGATCGCAGAGTTGAAAGTTTCAGGGAAACGAAATTAGCGGAATTAAAAACAAGACTTGGTAGACTCAAAGTTGGACAGCTTGGAAATCCCGACAGTAGTCCATCGGAATCCGCTGCTCTGGGACTGGCTTTGCAGCAACGCAGAAGTCCAAGTGCGGCAGTTAGAGACGGAGGAGAAAGCGGTATAATGGATTTTGTAAGAACGGCAGCGACGGAAGCACTATATGTTGGTGGAAGTCACGCAGAAAAGGCTATAGATCACGCCATCGGACATTTGGATGAAATCCTCGGGCGTAATATTCCGGGGTTTTTAAAAACCCGGGTTGTGGAATTTTTAAAAAAACACGGGATTGAATCGGCTGCTAAAATGTTGGAAAGAGGTCGCTTCCACGAAGCGGCAAATCGTCTTCGTGCATTTGAAGGTAGAATCAGGCGCACGGCTGTCGGAGTTGCGGATGCTGTCCGCGTGCCGCTTGAAAATGCGCGCGGAAGACTCGAACCTTCAGCATTGGATGAAGTGGAAAGAATGATACACGATATTGAACATGGATCTTTTCAGCCAAGTTTGGCTCTTGCTGAAATCAGTTGGACAATTGATGACATTCTTATTGAAGATGACTTCCCGGGCAAAAATTTTGTGCGCATAAGTTTAGAAAAAAACGGCCAACTGGACCCGTATTCTTTGGAAGCTCAATTGGAAGAAAAAAGGAAATCACTCAAAGATTTCTCTGAACTTTTTGAGCTGTATTGCGGAAGTATTTTGCTTTACATAAATGATCCTCACAACCCAACATCCCAAGTCGCAACACCCGGGGTAAAATTGAAATTGTTTGATATTGCCTCACGCTACGGTATCGCAATTTTGGCGGACGAGCCTTATCACAAGCAGGTTGCCAAAGAAATAAAAGATCGCGATGGAGATGTGCCTTTGGCTGAATTTTATGAACAACATAAAAGTCGTTTTCCAAATCCGGTAATAATTTACACAGCTCTATCAACTACAAAATGGGCAATGGGTGCGGGCCGTCGCACAGGCGTACTTTTGACTAATGACACTTCAACCGACGCAGAAGGCAGAACATTCAGCGAATTTGTAGCGGCAAACACTGACGGAGTTAATACCATGGCTCTCCACATGGATAATGAAACATTGGCGACCGGTTTATTGGTAAAAAAAGTTTGCAAAGCCTTAGAACCGGCAGTCGTTTATAAAAATCCAATAAGAGCGATAGATGCTTTATTGGCAGAAAATTTCCCGGATTTGGACGCTGAAAATTTTAATATTCCGGTATACATGGCTTTATTGGAAGCCGGAAATGATCTTGAAAAACTTAAAATACGCGGTGCAACTCCTTTAGATACGCGCAAATATTTAAGTGATTTTATTCGCGAATTCAAAGATCTTCGTCTTGATAAACAAACTCAACGCGATTCAGCCAAACGTAGCAAAGCCGCAGTCAAAGCTGTGGAAAATTTGTCACAAGAATTTCCGGGATTGGAAGAGCGCTGCATCAAACCAAAAGGACCTTTTTATTTCTGCGTACAATTGGACGAAACCGAAAAAGACATGGGACTACAGCCATTTCTTGAGGCCATTGCCAGGGCCAGAAAAATAGACGTTGTCCCGCTCGCAAAAGGTTATGTTCGTTTTGCTTTTGGTGGAATCCTGGATGGAAACGATGAAAGCTATGAACTTTTGACATTGGCTATTGAAACAGACCTTAGGTTGCTCCTTCAGTATTGGGAAAAATTCAAAGAAACAAGGGCCGGACTTAACGCAACCAAAGATCTTGATCCGGAATATAATGCTTTAAAACAACTTTTCCCCGGCGGAGAGGCAGAGCTCGCGATGACTCTCAAAGACAAAGCGGCTTTAATTGAAAAATTACGGAAAAATAAAAATGGAGGCAAAAAACGCCTGACTTTTCCATTCTCCGCAACAGCTTCAAAATACGTTTCCGGTGTGGAACCTGATTCACAAACAAACGTAGTGTTAATAAGGGGAGTGGAGTGTTGTACGGTACAAGAATTTATAAGGAGCGAAGGTTTTTGCGAACTTTTTAATTATTATTTGCTCAAAGCCAAAAAAAGCATTCCGTTACTTGAGCAAATGAGCGATCAAAAAGTAGTTTCAGAATATGGGGCAAGACGTTTCGCTGAAAAATTCAAAACTCGTGATTTCACAGACGTGCGCAAAGAAGTCTTTGAGGAAATTGCTGTAAGGGTTGCAAATCTTTGGTTCAGCGCCGGGAATGTAAAAATACTTGGATTGGAATTGCCGGAAGGTACAGATCAGGCGGACGCATTGATGGGCGCAGAGCATCGTGTATCGGAATTCATCAAAGAATTCATGAAGGCGTTTGTTAGTGGAGAAAGAGAAAAAGAAATTAATTATCAGCCGACTTTTCAAGCTGGCTATCAAGCCATAAGAGGAGTACAAGCGGAAGCAACTGTACCGCCATGGCAACGTCGTGTAATCGAAAATGTTGAATTCGCAGGCCAAACAATCCCAACAGATCCATCACCTTCAATGGACACACCCGGAGCCACAAGAGTTGCAGGTTTTGATCGCGGGATTTTTAGGCGTGATGGAGATGGCCAAGATGAGCCAACACCGGAATTTTTCAGAAAACGCTTAGCCGAATTTGCGGAAGTTATGAATCCAAAAGATTTTATTTGTAAAATGGTTCAGGTCGGACCAACCAGGCTCATGCTGGTAATGCACAAATCGTACAGTCATTATCTGGTTGAAGAACTCAGGCTTTTACCTCAATTTGATGCGTCTCTTGATGACTTGAATAATCTCAATCCTGATGCTGTGAGTTTTCTGGGAATACCGACAAAAGTTATGGGGCCTGAATATCGCGTAGGATATTTTCTTGATCAATGTTCTGACGCGGAACAAAAAGTAATACCTGTTTCATGGGTGGATGCGGAAGATATTACAAATTACATGGGCTATCTCAAAAAGCCGCTTCTGACAATGGGAAACGAGCGCATAAAAGCGATTGGAGGTTTGCCGGTCCATGGTTCGGCTCTTACGATCGAGGCTAAAAATGGTCTTAGGAAAACAGTTGTCTTGGCGGGAGATAGTGGCACAGGTAAATCGGAAACCATTATTGCTATGGTGGAGCAAATAATCCAAGGCATGGGCGGAGCAAGAGACATAAAATCAGTTGAACTTCTATGCGGAGACATGTTGTCACTTTTTACGGGAGAGGATGGTCAAATATATATGATTGGTACGGAATCGGGAGATTTTATGCGCCTTACTGACATTAGTGAGAATTGGCAAGAAAGATTTAGGGATTTATTGCATAAGGCAAGCAAAACCAATTTGAAGCACGCTACAAATCCACGCGCAACAATCCCAGGCCTTTGCGATCAGGATAAATTTTTACGACCGGTACGCGTTAATATGTTTCTTACTATTAATAATTTTGAAAAACCAACAGGCGCTGCATTTCAAGAGGAGCCGGATCCGAAAAATTTGCTTTTGGATACGTATGTTCGCGGTTATCGCTGCGAAAAAGGCACAAGCGGCGATCAGCCAAATATTTTCGCAAGCATCTTTTACAGTCAGTCTCCGCACAAAAAAAAATTATTAAGAAAATATCGCAAAGAATTTGATAAATTGATTAGCTGGGACAATGCGATTCTTGCATTCAATGACAAGCCTGGAAAAGTATTTAAAGCCAAACGCATGGTTCAGGATCTTTTTGAGGGAGAAAAAATAGATTATGATGTCCGCGAAAACCGATTTTATATCAACGGAGTCCCGCTTGATCGATCAATTTTCGATCAGGCTTACAGTCCGATCGCAAGCACTTACTGCGGCAACCCTTTCGTTGATTCGCGAGGCATGGACGAGATATTGGAGCGCTTTGCACAGGTCATGAGAGGAGGAGAAACAAAAAGCAATGCGGTTATAACAGGTACGCTTTACACGCAACTGGCGATCCCCGGCGAACAATTCAGCGGACCTGCGCGCGCTTCGCAGGCCTTAATTGACTTTATTCAAACGGATCAGCGCATCAATGAACGTTTCCAAAAAAACAAAAAAAGAGTTTTGAAAAATTTAATGACAAAGTACGGAACAGATATTTTTGGCCAGGAGGCACTGCCGCAACAAATTGAGGCGCACAATCTTTGGCTTTTAGAAAGACATGAGAGTGAAACAACTCGGCTTGTAGACAAGGATGGTAAAGTTATTCCAATAAAAACACCTTATTATGAAAACGGCAAAAAACCCGCAACGGATGGTGAGTTTGGGCCATCATTGATAACCCCGGAAATAGAAACGGCAATCAAAGATATTATCAGCAATGCAGATGCGGGAAACATTAACTTAGACGATTACAATCCTTCTCTTGAGCAATATGCTGAAAAAATAAAACCAGATAGTTCCAACTCCACAGAAGAATTAATTTATCAAATTTTATTGATCAACGGAATAATGCGCTTGGGTGATGAAGCAAAACTTACGGACCTTTGGACACATGAAGTAAAGAAAGCCGAAAAAACCGTTGACCTCATGGTTAAACATGGTATGGTAAATATCCAAAATATTTAACAAATAAACATATGGGAGACCAAGAAGCCCCACAAGCAGCACCAACAGCTTCAACATATCCTGCATTGGCAACGCAGCCGGCTTATCCGCAATTCCTTGGCCACCAACTTTTAATGAACGCCGGGATTCCAATGAACCCATTTGCAACTCCGTCGGTAGAAGTTACTGAAACAGGAGTAGGGTACGTCCTGGTCACAAGCTCACCAAATTCTTCACAAATGAAAATAGGGCTGGATTGTTTGAGAATAATGGGCTGCACTATTACTTTCGATCACGAAAGTATGGAAAATTTTTCAACAATTACGATAAAGGCGCCGAAGAAGCTTTTTTCGGAGGAGGTTATTGAGGAGATTGGGAGAAGAAGAAGATAAGGCCCCGCCATGGCGGGGCTGTGGTGGGTCGGCCGGGAATCGAACCCGGGACCATCAGCTTAAAAGGCTGTTGCTC
>CAYHSM010000019.1:0-15443 GCA_964359325.1 uncultured Candidatus Peribacteria bacterium | reverse complement strand
AATGTATGCGTACGGAAAAGTTTTATTGTTCATGTGAGATTATGGATTATCCACCACTTTTGTGCTTTCCAAATATTTTATAGCTACTTCTATAACTTTGGCAAAGCTGGCACGATTGATGTTGCCATTCGGATTTAAATTACCAGTTTTTCCTTCGCCCGTAAATATTCCAGCTAGAGATGAGCCCATTATTTCATTAGCTGTTGGATCATTAGCTTTTACGTCATTGAATGTTCCTTCTATATATTCCACAGGCTGAATGCCAAATATTTTATTTACCATTACTATAATGTCTACACGTTTTGCCTGCGCGTTCCAATTGTCATACGTAGCGCTATTTAATTCAGCCAAATTCAAACCATCCAATTTATCCAAATAAGCTTGATACCAAATCTTGTCATCGCTTGGCTCCTCATGATACCCCGCAGCTTCCATAGTCATTTTCAAAGCCTCCGCGTACGTGACGTTATCAGCCGGACCAAAATAACCCGTCAGGCCATTTTCATCCTTATAACCATTTACTATTCCTTGATTTCTTGCTGATACGACAGGCTTCCAATACCATGCCCCTTCATCAAATTTAACATCGTAAAATTCAACAGGTTTTTCGCCAAAAACATTTTCGTGTTCAATTTCTTTAAATAATTTTTCCAATTTTGTTATGTAACCATCAATTGCATCTTTTGTGTTTTGATCCATTCCTCCGGTCTCATTCTTGGAAATATTTTCCAGGCTAAACCATATATTGGCCAGCTCCTCCCTGTATTTTTCCGGAATAACAGTATTTTTTGAACGATCGTAAAGCTCTTCTATTTTATCGCGTTTATATTGACTTGTTTCCGGATCAAATTTTTCAATACGCTTTAGTACGTATGCCTGATTTTCCAGAATATCATTCCCTAATTCTTCACCAAAAACATCTATATTATTCATTATTCTGCCAATCATATCTTTTGTTGTCTGATCGTCAAAATAACCGGATAATTCAGTCATTAACTGATCGCTTACCGTGCGCATGATTTCATCAAGAAATTCTTGTTTTACTTTTGCGGTCAGTTCGTTAACAAATTCATCTCCCATTTCTCCCATTTTGCTATTTTTGCCATAATAATTTTTAAAATCTTCAGAATTATTTTTACCGTTAAAAGGGTTTTCTTTCTTTATTGAAGAATCATGCAAATTGTCCCATGCGTCCTGAACGACTTTCCAAGGGCCTGTTCCCCAAAATTTCGCAATGGCTTTTATTGTGTCATCCAAGTCTTTTTTGTCATACTGATTAATCAAATTTTTAAAATCCTCGCTTATCGTACTAAAATTGTTGTCAGCGATTGCTTTCAATACCGAATGTTCAAGGAATTTCTTTGCATTATCGCGGAAATTGTTTAACGTATTGTCCATTTCCATAGACATTTTTGCGCCAGTCGCGTCATATTCTTTAAAGATTGCGGTAATTTCTTCAATAAGAGCTGTAAATTCTTCTATATCAAATGGGAGCCTATCCGCGAAAAAAACCTGACTCTTGCCAAAGGGGGGACCATCTTTTCCCCAGAAAGAATTTGCGCCATCATCCATCATGCCTTTCATGCCATCCTTCATGTCTTCAAAATCCATGTCTTCCATGTCTTCAAAATCATCAAACATACCTTGAGTATCTGCCGGATTCTGGATTTCATTTTCAGCAAAAGTTGTTGGCGCGATTGCCAAAAGACCAGCTGCCAACATAGCCACAACGCCTAAGTTTTGGAAGAATTTTTCAAATGACATAAAAGGATTGGTTAAAAAAATATTATTTTTTGTAATTTTTAATCCACTGAATAAGGCTGCCAAAAACAATCAGCGCCGACGATACGATTGTCAGATAAAGTCCTATTCCAATATTTTCGTTTGTCAGGGGATCGAGAAAATTATTTTTCAAAATATCCTGAAGCTCGTTGAGGCTTGTTGCCGCAGAATAACTGTCGTAAAATCCAATAATCCCTGCTATAAGGCCTAAAATTGCGGAAATCCAAAGTGGAATTCTTTTGATCAATAAAAAAATTAAAGTAACTATGGCCAAGCCCAGAGTAATTACGCCATCTCCTTGCATGCCTTTAACCGTTACCAAATCTTCAACCACAATCCATGGTAAAAAGGCTGCTATGCCTAAGATGACTGCGCCTATCATGGCAACGTAACGACCGATTTGGCGTGGAGGGATTACTTGTGTGACTTTTGTTTCCATAATTTTTATGGTTATAAAGTAAGGAATACGTTAAAATAGTATTCCCGCTTTATCAATTGCACAAGTGTTTGCATAAAGGCTTAATTTAGTTATAATCCTTGCCGCGACTCAAGGAAATAGCGGCGAGTCGGATAGGATTACGAAAGAGTCTCGTCCGCGTTATATGATTTTTTAGGGGCAGGTACCAAAGTGGTCAAACGGGGCAGACTGTAAATCTGCTGGCTTATGCCTTCGAAGGTTCGAAACCTTCCCTGCCCACCACAGAAATCGCTGCGCGATTTCTATTTTTCTTTTTTTATAAACTTTGATACGATTGTAGTATCGCAGTCCCTGGGATGTACCTGTCAGTAAAAAGCCCCGCCATGGCGGGGCTTTTTTTGCATCAAATGGTGGAGCTGCCGGGACTTGAACCCGGATCCAGGGATTCGCAGTCTCCGGTATGCAAACCTGCCAGCCCCGAATCATGTGATGCGCATCTGTCATAACAAACAAAGTTAAAATTTTTCTAAAATCTGGGGAAGATGGACTTGCGGATTTGGAAATCTATGATGGTTTTAGTTTTCGGGGCGCCCCGACGAGCGAAGATTTTTTCCTCATTTGTAAAAAATTCAAAAATTTTTACTTTTTTACAATTTGAATTGTTCCAATATCTCGTAGTCTGCGCCTGCGGACGACAAATGAGATTCCATTAGAACAAATGTGTGTAAGGTTTCGGGCCAGTCAATTTGCTCGCTCAAGTTTTGGATTGGAAAATCTTTGAAGTCTTCCGGGCGGAAGCGGGCAAGAGTTAAATGGAGGAGGAAGGGGAACGGCCCACCGCAGGCGGGTTGTTGTTTGAGAATTTTTTCTTTGAGAAAAAGAGATTCAAGATTTTTTTTGAATTGAATGAGTTTTGTTGGAGTCTGGCCGGATGCCCAAATAAGGCGAGGGGCTGCGGGATTTGGGCCGTAGGAAATGTTGTTGAATTTGATGGCGAGTGGGCCGGTTGGTGACGTGTTGGGCTGTGTCGTGGCAGTCTGCGCTGAAAATTCATTCAAAATATTTTTGATACGATCCGGATCATTTTCATACCATGGCGGGATAATTGTAATGTGTAGATTTTTGCCCGTAAGCCAGCGGGCCACGCCTGCGGCGGGTGCGACGGGTATGACAGGCAGTGTATTGTAGGCTTTTTGAAATTCCAAAGCTTTTTCCTGAAGAATTTTGGAAATCGGAATGGCTACAAAAAGGCGTTTCATGCGGATAATATACAGTTTTTTTCTGTACAGATTAAGGCCAAAAGGGTAATATAGGCTCCTTTTGTTCTTTGACAATTTGCAGATTCAACAGGGAGAATTCCGCTTACCAACAAGTGACTATAAACGCTCGTTTAATCAGAGACGTTGTGTCCAAAGATAAGTGGACCACTCTCTGTTGAATAGTTTAGAAAAAGATACTTGAACAATGTGAAAAAGGAGGAACAAGCCATGAAGAAGAAGGTACTTAAACAGTGCGAAAAAAGGAGGAACGAGCCATGAAACTGGAACCTAAAGAGCTTACCTGGAGGGTGGTCTTGATGGGCCTCATGTTGGTGATCGTGCTCGGTGCGGCCAATGCCTACCTGGCGGCCTACGCGAGTATGACTATCAGCGCGAGCATCCCGGCGGCGGTCCTGAGCATGCTGATCTTCCGGATGTTCCGCTCCAACGCGAACATCCTGGAGAACAACATCGTGCAGACCATCGCAAGCGCGGGTGAGGCGGCTGCGGCCGCACTCATCTTCACCATCCCCGCCCTGCTCATCACGGGCGTGTGGCAGGGGATCAGTTACTGGGGGACGTTCATCATCTGCCTGCTGGGCGGTGCGCTTGGAATCCTATTCCTGGTGCCGCTGCGGCGGGTCATCGTGGTGAACCAGGCCAAGGACAAGGGCGGCCCTCTGGGCTTCCCTGAGGCGAAGGCGTGCGCTGCCATCCTTGAGGCCGGACAGAAGGGCGTGATCGACAAGAGCATCCTGTGGGCTGCCGCCCTCGGGGTGATCTTCAAGCTCGGCTCGACTGTCTTGGTCTTCCTCAAGGAAAGTGTGGCATACGGCTTCAACATCTTCGGCGGAGCGGGTGCGGTCGGCATGGATGTGTCTGCAGCTCTGGCTGCTGTCGGAGTGATCGTTGGGCGGAATGCGGCATTTGTCATGGTCATCGGCGGGCTCGGAGTTTTCCTCGGGGTGATCCCGTGGTGGCTCGCCTCCAATGGCATCGACATCGCCGCCTTCATGAAGACCAACGAACTATCCAACCTCGCTGATGTTGCCGGCACCGTGTGGTCCAAGCATGGGCGGTACGTTGGCGTCGGAGCCATGGTCGTGGCCGGAGCGGCTTCTCTCTGGGGGCTTCGCAAGGAGCTCTGGAGCGCCATTATGACGCTCGTTTCCAGGAAAGCCGGTTCTGACGCAACTCAGGACTCAACCGATCAGGATCTCGGGGGCAATACGCTTCGAATCCTGATCATCGTCATCGTCGGCGCCATCATTTCCTACTACTTCTACGCGACAGGTCATGTGGTACTTGCCATTGTCGTTGGACCCGTCATGATCGTGGCGGGATTCCTCTTTACGGCTGTGGCTGCCTACATGTCCGGACTGGTCGGCGCGAGCAACAACCCGGTGTCCGGCATGACGCTGTGCACCATACTTGTAACCGGGCTGCTTGTGGTGTTCTTCGGCTTCAAAGGCGCGGAGGGCATCATGGCAACCCTGATCGTGGCGGCGTTCGTGTGTACTGCTGCTGCGATGTCCGGAGACGTATCTCAAGACCTGCGCACCGGACTCCTCGTAAAGGGAACTCCGTGGCGTATGCAGGTTGGAGGACTCCTAGGCGTCGTAGTGTCCGCAGCTGTGCTGCCCGGGGTACTCATGCTCCTACATGAGGCCTATGGTCTCGGAATGGAGACCAACCTCGGAACCACTCCTCTGAAGTGCGCCCAGGGTGTCATGCTCGCAAAGGTCACTCAGGCGATCTTCGGGCAGGGCGAACTCAGCATGGACATGGTACGGATCTGCATTGTGGCCGGGGTCTGCGCCGTGGTGATAGACTGGTGGCTCAAGAAGTCCAAGACGGGCTACCGCTTCTACCCGATGGCGTTTGCTATCGGGTGCTACTTGCCCCTGTCCATGAACATGACGATCCTGTTCGGCGCTCTCGTCGCCGGGTTCGTCTACGACAAGTTCAGGAGCGGCAAGGCGCAGTTCGAAGCCGCGGAAAACCGTGGCAACCTCTTCGCCTCGGGACTCATCGTTGGAGAGGCGCTCATCGGCATTCTCTTGGCCCCCATGATCATCATGAGCAAGAGCTTCCCGAGCCTGGGGCTCCCGTTCATGGTGATCACTGAGTCCTCGACGGTCTCGCTCCTCGCGCTTGGCGGCCTCGCTATCGCGATCTATTACGCTATCCGGCGCCAGCCGCGATAGACGTTCGGGGAGGGTGGGGCAGCGCAATGCTGTTCCCGCCCTCCCCAAATACATCCCTTTTTCAAACATACAACAGAGAGTGGAAATTTTTTAGCGCCTTGTAACCATCAATGCTTGCCTAATTTTTGTTTATTATATAAGATTTTTGGGCTTTTTAATGCTGCTTATGCTAATTCGCGGATTTTGGGATGATCTTAAAAAACCGATTATTGGAATGGCTCCAATGGATGGCGTGACCGATGCCGCATTCAGACATATGATCTGCAAATATGGCAAACCTTCCGTAATTATCACTGAATTTACAAATGTGGAAGGATTGGCCCACGGAAACGTAAAAGGGCTGATTTCTTTTTTATATACTGAAATTGAGCGTCCGATAGTTGCGCAAATTTTTGGCATTGACCCAGAGTCGTTTTATAAGGCCACGGTAATGCTTTGCGCCATGGGATTTGACGGAGTTGATATAAATATGGGATGCCCTGTACGAAAAGTGTCTGAAAAAGGCGCTGGCGCGGGACTTATAAAAAATCCAATTCTTGCAAAAAAAATAATTAAAGAATGTAAAAAAGCCGCGAAGGATTGGGCTGATGGAATCAGTTTGGAAAAAGCGGGAGTGAGGACTGTGATGATTGAGGCGATGGCCGCTATGGATAATGCGAACAAATCGTCACGCAAAATTATCCCAATTTCCGTTAAAACCAGAATTGGCTATGACAAAATTGCAGCTGAAGAATGGGCCAAACACCTCCTTGAAACCGAGCCTGCAAATATCACCATGCACGGACGAACTTTAAAACAATTATACCTTGGCCAGGCAAATTGGGATGCTTTGGCAAACGCTGCTAAAATTTGTAAAGGCAGCGGCGTAAGTTTTCTTGGGAATGGAGATGTTAAATCCATGGAAGACGCACGGCAAAAAATTAAAGACTATGGAGTTGATGGAGTTTTAGTAGGAAGGGCCGTCTGTGGAAATCCGTGGTTTTTTTCTGAAAAAGAGCCAACTGTAAAAGAAAAATTAAAGGCTGCAATTGAGCATTGTAAATATTTCGCCAAATTAAATCATTTGTCTTTTTGTAATATTCGCAAACATCTTGGATGGTATTGCAAAGGTTTTGATGGGGCCAAGGAATTGCGCGTGAAATTGATGCGGGCTGAAAATGCTCAGGAGGTTGAACGTGAGATAAAAAAAATTTTTACGCTAAGGTTTTAGGATTAAATATTTTGACCTCAAATCGTAATTCATCTTCAACTTTTTCCTTAGCGCATTCCAAGTCATAGTGATTTTGAAGATTCAGCCAGAATTCCGCAGAGTTGCCAAAATATTTAGAAAACCTAAGCGCCGTATCAGCGCTTATAGATCTTATGCCATGCACTATTTCATTAATTCGGCGCGGAGGGACGTTGATGTCTTTTGCTAACCTGTATTGGCTAATCCTCATCGGCTGCAAAAAATGTTTAAAAAGTATTTGACCCGGATGTGGAGGTGACATTTTTTTTGGCGACATATATTTTAATGGTAATCAATTATTTCTAAGTTGTAAGCGTTATTTTCCTTCCAGTTAAAACAAATTCTCCACTGCTGATTGATTCTTATACTATATTTTTCAAATTAATAACGTCAAGCGTTAATATGCACATTTTAAAATCTTAAGAAGTCGACTTGCCTGTTTTGAAATTAATGTGGCTATACCTCTGTGCATAGGCCGAGATGTTTAACCGGGCCCTGGAATTTAATTTTATTAATTTTATTTTTATTACCAATTATCGTGACTGCATAAATCACTTTGCTTGGCTGAATTACTGAAAAAGATTTTTTTGTCGGATCCAATTTAAACTCCGCGATTGCAGCGGCAATGGACCCTGAACCGCAGGCTGTTTCGTTATAACAGGTATCTGTTTTTTTAACCCAAACTACCGGATCAATTACAATTTTGTTCCCTTTTTTTGAAAGATAAATAACGCCTACCGCAGGACATTCATTTTTATATTTTTTTATTAATTTTTTAGCTTCGGATATTGCGTTTTGCTTTATAAATTTTTTTAAAATAAATCTGATCCCCATTAAGTCGACGATTTGTATTTCTTGCGATTGTTCTTTTTTATTTTCCATTTTTATAAAAAAACTTCCGGGCAAAGTAAGAGCAACCCTGCTGCCAATAATTGTTGCGTCCAGGATTTCGGGAAAACCCGAAACTTCCAATTTGAAAGATTTTTTATTATTTTTCATTGCCTCCAAAAAAGCTGCCGCGCGCGCAGCATTCCCGCAAAATTCTCCACCCATCATTTGCAGATGAATATCCGCTTTTGAATTTTTTGGTTTCTCCAAAAAGCCAACCTGTTCAACATTTTCGTGTTTATTTAAAATTTGTTTGGCAATTTTGACATGCTTATTTCTTGGGAATTTTTTTGTTACTAAAGCGGTAGTATTACCCCCAGGCCATAAGATATGGTAAAGCGATTGTTCTTTCATTGTGTATGTATTCTAAGCAGGCTCAAAAATAAGCACAAGGCTTGATTTTCTTATCAAGATTCGTGAGGTTCGCTATGTCCTGAGCTGTTATTTGAAGCAAAGAATCATCACGCTCCGGACTGCCTTCGGGATAAGTAATACGATAAAGTTCCGGCATCATGGGATTTAATGCCTCCTCCAATGTGATATGGCGAGCCAGATCAACAAATTGCGACCAAGTGTTTTCCGTGCCGTAAAGAATCAAATCAAGTCCGGTTGCCGGAGTTAGCGAACCATCCTGAACACCCAAAAATGCAAGCGTCACGTCTCCGCAAAGCTCTTTTGTTTGCGAATGTGCGCAAACCTCAATACTGCGGTAATTTCCACGGTCGGTCTGCATTTTTATATAAGAATTTTTCATAAAAGTCAGATAATTGACCTGGCTGAATCCGCCAAGAAGTTTCAGGCCATAATAAAAAGCCAAAACGATAAAGGACAACAATGTGCTTGGTATTAATTCCTGTTTTTCCAATTTTTCACGAAGACAATCCGGAGTTAATTCAACACGATATGCTCCGTCCGATGATACTAAAAAGTTGCCTTCTTTCATCATCTGCAAGCGATATTTGCTATTCCCCGGCAGGCCCCAAAATAGATACGTTCCAATCTTTTTTTCCAAAGAAAATCCTCCGGTTACGCCGTCAAAATATTGTTCCATCAATGGATTATAAGCTTTATCAAAAAGTATGTGATTGATTGTTGTGTCACTATTTAGGTGATGATCTATAATCAATTGATTAACAAATGTTTCCTGTTCCAAATAAATCAAATTTGGCGGATCTATATGGGGATTTTGAGGATTACAGTTTTTGCCCGGATTGAAAAATTTTTGCCATAATTCAAAGTTGGTTTTTGTGACCTGGTCAGAAAAAGTTGAACAATTTAAAACGTCCGGCTTTGCATAAATTTCATCTATAAGGGATGAAATATTTTCACTTTGTTTTTGAGTTATATGGCCTTCTTTTGCTTTTTCAATAAGCAGTTTTTTTATCTTATCAATGCCATCCATACCATACGGTCCGTATTTATAAACCGGCCGTGGGCGCACACTGCGCGGAAAAAACGGAAGTTCATGTCTTTCCACCTGGCCGTTTGCGTAACTGTGAAAAAACAGTCCGCGCGGGAATGAAGAGTTATCAAAAGAAATATTAGCGCAAGCCAAAACTATTACATTTTTTAAAATCGGATCTTGTTTTTCAAATAAAGGTGCGGAGGCTATCAGATTTGAATTTAAGAAAAACGGATGACAAAGCGGGCCGTGATGATCAGCGGTTGAAACATAATAGTATTTTCTTAATTGGTCAGTTGCCTCCTTGGCTACTTGAGTACCAAGACGTTTGCCTACCTCTCTTTCAAAAGTGGAAAGAAGCTCGTCTTCTCTTTCGTGTACAGGAGGAACCAGATTAACATCAATATAATCTTTAGCGTATTCATAAAGATTTTTGCCGCCCCTTTTAACAAGAATTTCCTTTAATACCGGTTTCTTGTCCAGGACTGCGTTTTTTAGCCTTTGAAATGTTTCGTCTAGTGACGACATATATTTGTTACCAAGTTGGGGGGGATTCTATCACTAGAAAGGACAATAGTCCATGCTAAGATGAAAAATTTGGCAAAAGTGGCTTAACAGAGGTATAGTCCGTACATGTTTGTTTGTATAAACGGTAAATTTTTGCTCCAAAATAATGCCGTAGTGTCAGCTTTTGATAATGGTTTTCTTTACGGAGATGGTGTTTATGAAACCATGAGGACATATCAAGGCGTGATTTTCGAACTGGATATTCATCTTAAGCGTTTGCAAAAGTCAGCAAATGGGATTGGGCTGCGTCTCGCATGGCCGGTTACAAAAATCAAGCAATGGGCCAATAAATTGGTGAAATTAAATAACGCGAAGGTGGCCAGGATCAGAATAACTTTAACAAGGGGAGTGAATGATTTTGATTTCAATACCTGCAAAAATCCGACCCTGATGATTCATTCTGAAAAATTAAAAATTAAGCCGGAAGTTTATAAGAATGGCGTGGCTGTCGTAACAATGAAATTGCAGAGGATTTTGCCTGAAATAAAAACTATCGGATTGACTCACATGATTCAGGCTTACAGAGCTTTTGATCCGAAAAAAGTTGCAGAGGCTATTATAATTGATAAGAAAAATTTTGTAAAAGAGGGGGCTTCAACTAATGTTTTTGTTGTTAATGATGGGATGATTTTTACTCCGAAAAATGGGATTTTGGTTGGCACTACACGAAACAGGGTCATTAATTTGGCGCAAAAAAACGGATTTAAAGTTGCAGTTAAGGACTTTAAAGCGGATAAGTTAAGTCTAGCCGATGAGATTTTTTTGACTAACAGGCCGCGAGAAATTATTCCGGTTACAAAACTGAATGGTAAAAAAGTCGGTAGCGGGAAGGTTGGCAAAGTGACTCAAAAATTAATGCAAGCTTATCAAAATTACGTAAAAAATTATGTTGAAACACATCGTCTTAAAACCGCATAAAGAAGCTTTTGTGAGAGCCGGGCATCCGTGGATTTTTTCCAATGCGATTTTTAAAAGCGAAATTAACGAAGTCGGCCTTTGCCAAATTTTGTCTAATGATAACAAAAATTTGGGTATTGGAATGTTTAATCCAAGAACTTCGATCAGCGTGAGGATGCTGAGTTGTGACGCGGAAATCGTTGTGGATAAAAATTTTTTTTCCAAAAAATTTTTGGAACTTGAGGAGCAGAAAAAAAGATTTTTGCCGAATGAAACAACCGGCTATCGTTTGGTAAATGCTGATGCGGACCGGCTGCCCGGACTTATTGTTGATCGCTATGAAAACGTTTTTGTTTTTCAAATTCATACCGCGGGAATGGATATATTTAGAGATGCGATTGTTGAAGCTTTACAAGAGGCTTTTGATGCTGCGGCCATTGTTGAGAGGTCGGATATAGATGCGCGTAAACAAGACTACCTCACGCCTTTGCCGGTCAAAATACATCATGGCAATATTGATGGGCCGGTTTTGTTTAAAGAAAACGGAGTGAAATTTTTTGTTGATGTTCTTACCGGACAAAAAACCGGATTTTTCTTGGATCAAAGAGAAGCCAGACGCAAAATTGGTGAACTTTCTAATGGCAAAAAAGTTTTGAATCTATTTTCTTATACCGGCGGATTTGGCTTGTATGCAGCCTTGAATGGAGCCAAGAAAGTTACGACAATAGATATTTCAGAACCCGCTATCAAATTGGCTAAAGAAAATTTTAAGATTAACGGGCTGGAGGTGGGGGTAAGCGGGGATGAAAAATATGAATTTATTTGTGCTGATGTTTTTGATTATTTGAGCGGACTTTTGATGAGTAGGCCCGCCTGCGGCGGGCTGTTCGATTTGATAATTTGTGATCCGCCCGCATTCGCAAAATCCAATGACAAAGTTGATCAAGCAAAAAAAGCTTATACGGATTTGAATATGCGTTGCATGGAATTATTAAAGGAGGGCGGGATTTTGATGACCAGCTCATGTTCAGGAAGAATAACTCAAGAAGATTTCAGGGATATTTTAAAAATTTCGGCAGGAAGATCGCTAAAGGATTTTCGAGTTCTTGCAACTTTAGCCCAGCCTTTTGACCATACGGAAAGAGTTTGCTTTCCGGAAGGCAGATATTTGAAGACTTTTGTGCTGGAATGTATCTAATATAAAAATGTTCAAACCAAACAGGCTGATTTTTGAAAATCTTGAGGGGCCGGAAGACGGTTTCGATCAAGAAATAGCGGATGCTAAAGGATCTGCGCAAAAACGTGGTGGGACTTTGGAGGAAAGCGTTCGACAACGCCAAGGTTTTGACTCTCTCAATCAGTGCGGAGTCGGTTATCCATTTCCAGAGGTGTCATGGAATGATGAATGGGATGATCCTTCTTATCATGATGCAACCGAGGTTGTGAATGGAGAATATACCAAGGCAGGCAGGCAAAAACGCATCTATTATGTCGGGACGGAATCTTTGCTGAAAGATGGCAGCACTTATTTTTATAGAGTTAAAAAGGGCGATACTCTTGAGAAAATAAAAAAGAAATTCGAAGTTTATACTAAATTTGAATATCTAAAAAACAGACCTTCCAATGGACTGATTTCTTTTAATATACATCCGCCTTCCAAATTACCGCGTGGCGAACTTATTCCCATTCCTTCAGAAACTGAACATAATGAAATTCTTCCACAATTATTTTTTAATTATTGCCATGAAGCTATTACTGACATGTCAGCGCATCCTTTATACGGCAGGCGCATACAGAGCTTGGTAAGGTTTATGGGAATGAAAAATTTATTGGCGGCTTTGTACGCAATAGCATGCGCGGAATCCGGAGATGTTGCGAAGTTGGGTGTGACTGCATTCCATAGATATGAAGGGAATAAGGATCCAGGTTGCTTTTCTTATTCAATGTTTCATGTTCTTATGGAGGGGCCCGGGAAAAAAGCGCGCAGGAATTTAAACTTAACTGTCGGCCAAACGTATCATCCAAAAAATGCGGCAAAACTTTGTTTGGCTTTTTTATGTGAAAAATTTAATCCCGGTTACGCGCAGAGAAACGGAGATATAAATTTATTATTTGATGATGAAGGACAAACTCAAAAATTTATCGCGATGTATGTTGGTAAAGTAAATGATGGATATGTAAAAAGGCTTAGCGGATCATATGCCGCCGCACAACAATTTTTACAAGATACGGATTTCAATTATGAAACGTACATAAAACAGCCTGAATTCCCTGTAGTTCCTAAGGACCGTGTTAAAATCTTACAAATAAAAGATGCGGGTGGCGACCTGGTTTCCACGATTGATAAGGCTAGCCAAATTAATGCTAAACAAATTGGATTTAAAAAACTGCTTGGACCAAAAGGACAGGCCTCTGCTCATGCGGTTATAATGAAATATATACGCGGATTGTCTAAAAGAAATCCTTTGCCCGATGATCGCGTAGGCATTGGGGTTGATGAATTTGGCGCTTTTGTATTATTTCAAAGAAAAGGCGCTGACCAGCAATTTTTTCGACTGTCAAACCCCGATGTACCTGCGATTCATTTGTCCGAGAAGTTTTTGGAGAAGTGCGGGTAGTTGGAGGGCACGGCGCTCGTGTCTGTCAAAAAAGATTTTTGCGAAACAAAATTAGCGCCACCAAGGAAGCCATTCCAATGGAAATCGATACTGTAATCCAAAAAGCATAAGACGAGGATTGAAAAGGTAAAGCTACGTTCATTCCATATACGCTCGCTACGAGTGTCGGGATCATCAAAATAATCGTCATTGACGTTAATAACTTTACGGTTCGGTTTAAATTATTTGAAATAATCGATGCAAAAGTCGTTGATATATTATTAATAATTTTTCCGTAAATTTTTACGGTCTCTATGGCCTGTTTACTTTCATCAAGAATGTCTTCAACGAGTTCTTCGTTTTCTTCATTACTTGTAAAAAATTTCCGTTTTGAAATTTTTTCAAATACAACATTGTTTGAATGCAGCGAGGTTGAAAAATACACCAAACTTTTTTCCAAATTCATTAAATTTATAATTTCTTCATTTTTGGGAGACTGCTCCAGATTGCTTTGCGCAGCGCGGATTTTTTGATTTATGATTTTAGAATAACGCAGGTAAAGTTTTTCCGTGAATAAGATGAGCTTCAAAATCATCTGAGGAATATCGTCCGTATGGATGATACGATTTTTAGTATAATTTTTTAGTTTTAATTTGAGATATTCTATGACATCATTTTTTCCTTCGGAAATTGTTAAAATTAAATTTGATGTGTAAATAATTCCGAGCGGAGCAATCGAAAAATTTATTTCAGGCTCATCATCTTTTCCATTTTCTTCATGCATGACCGGGGTTTGGATGAGAATGAAATTAAGATTATCTTCTTTTTCAAATTTTGGGACTTCGTCAATATCTCTAATTGAAGCCAAAAATTCTTCGGGAATATTTATTTTTGATTTAATGTTAAATATCTCGTCTTCCGTGGGCGAATTTATATCAATCCAGCAATCATCACTTATTTTTTCCGGATTAAAAATTTTTCCTTTATGTGTCTTGTAAATTTTGTGCATAGGTAAGCCAAAAGATATTTACAATAGGCGTGCGACGAACACAGGCATGATAATAATCCATGCGAATGGGGGAATGCAAGAAGAATAAAAGTCTTTTTGCTGCATATTTAGACAAAGAGCCTCTAAAAGGGCCTTTTGTTTGTTATGTTTCAATCTCGAATTTGTAAAAAAGTAAAAAAATTTGAATTTTTTACAAATAGAGGGAAGAAAGTTTGCGCTAGGGCCTCGCTTGTTTTCTATGGTCGGAGTGCCGGGACTTGAACCCGGGACCTCAAGCACCCCATGCTTGCGCGCTAAGCCAACTGCGCTACACCCCGATATGCGATTATTATATCACCTCACCAAACAAATCATATTCCGAGGCGTTCGTGATGAGGACTTGATAAAATTCATACAGTTTAAGCGGTGTCCGTCCTGTCGGCCGGACGTTTTTTGTGTTAGGCCCGGCCTTCGGCCGGGCTGTTACGAAAATTTTGCCATCAACTTCGGGGGATGAACGCATGGAGCGTCCGATATAAAAGTTTTCGCTTCGCTCAGTTTGCTCGCCCTTAGGCTCGCTACGCGACTTCGTCGCATGGTAAATATTTTTTTGACGGTCAAAATTTTCTATTAAAGTTTTTTGAATTTGGCCGATTAAAGATTTATTTTTTTGTGCGGAAATTTCTTGCTGAATTAGCATGAGTTTTTTGCGACGGAGGTTTTTTATTTTTTGCGGAATCTGATTTGGGAATGAATAGGACGGCGTGTTTTTTTCACGCGAGTAAGTAAACACTCCGACGTGATCAAATTTTATTTTTTTAACAAAAGAGACGAGCGTATTGAATTGTTTTTCAGTTTCGCCGGGGAAGCCAACAATGAAGCCCGTACGAAATGTCATTTCTTGCATCATCTTGCGAATATTCCGCACCTTCTCAATTATCTTTTTGGGGTCGCTATAGCGTAACATGCGGCGCAAAATCCCGGGATCGCCGTGCTGCAAAGGCATGTCCAAATATTTACAAATTTTGTCGGACGATTCCATTACTTTGAGCAATTTTTCGTCCACTCTTTCAGGGTAGATATAATGCACTCTTATCCAAAAATCGCCTTTTATTTTAGATATTTTTTGGAGTAGGACATCAAGTTTTTTTTTGCCATAAATATCCGTGCCGTAATACCCGCAATCCTGCGAAACCAAAATTATTTCTTT
>CAYHSM010000018.1:0-15470 GCA_964359325.1 uncultured Candidatus Peribacteria bacterium | reverse complement strand
GTAACTTTATGTATGCGGCACCTGCATGTGATTCAATTTCGCCTTCCACTATGGACGCTATATCAGAAGCATTATTCAAGGCGACAAAATCGCTTGTCTCTAAATTCCCGCCACCTCTTCCATAAAAATTATCTGGAAATCTAGGGGCTCCAGGGGCACGATAGCCACATTGACGCTCTAAAAATAAGTCCTGATTAAGGGTAAAAAACATTCCCCTTTCATTAGAAGCTCCAATTAAAAGTCCAAACAATTTTGAGAATAATAAATAAGTATTGGGTTCATTTTTCCCGTCAAAAACCCAATTTTTTATAGTGTCATCTAATAATTTGTAAGCTCCTTCCACGGCTTTCTGGAAATTTGTTTTTTCACTTTCAGAATAAATTTCATTGTTTAGTACTTCAAAATAAGCCGATTCAAAATCAGGAATATCAGTCATTAATTCTCTTAAACTATCACTGCTTTGTATAAAAGGGGAATTAAAAATCATTGCAGTTATATCTTTTCTTAAGAACCCGCCAAAATTTCTGGTAAAACCAGCCCCTGTAAGTATTACAAAATTTTTTACTTCATAACTCATGGTGAGATTTTAGCATTTTATTACAATTTAAAAACCTATATTTAAACTTATCAGGGATTTTGTAGAGACGCTATTGGCAATCTGGTATGATTGGGAAGACCTGATAACAAAAGCCCATGGATATCCTTACAAAAAAACAGCGCAGTTATTGCATGTCCAAAGTTAAAGGGAAAAATACAAAAATAGAGAATATTTTTAGAAAATATATTTGGAGGCAAGGCATAAAAGGATACAGAGTAAATAACAGTAAAGTCATAGGCAAGCCAGACCTGTTTTTTGGTTCGCGTAAATTGGCCGTATTTATCGACGGGTGTTTTTGGCATAAATGCCCTGAATGTTTCAGCCCGCCTGTCAGTAATTTCGGATTCTGGGATGAGAAATTAACAAGAAATGTGAATAGAGACAAAGAGGTTAACAAACTCTTAAAAGAAAAAGACATTAAGGTCGTTAGATTCTGGGAACATGAGGTGGAAAAAAATTTGAATAAATGTTATAAAAGACTGGTAAAAGAATTGGAGGTCAAATGATTATGATAAATAAACGTTGACAGTGAGTGTATACTCACCTATATTAAAAACACCAATATTCTAAACTGAAATTACCTTATTCTATGAAAAAAATACAATTCACATTTATTGATTTATTCGCAGGGATTGGAGGATTCCATAGGGCTTTTCACGATGCGGGAGCAAAGTGTGTGTTTGCCTGCGAGTGGGATGAGCCTGCAAGAAAGACATACAGACATAATCTTGAAAAAATATCCCCAAATGTCTTTAAAGGGGATAATTTTATTGGCGATATAAATTCAATTGAGGATATTGACAAGGAAATTCCTGATTTCGATATTCTTACAGCAGGATTCCCCTGCCAGCCTTTCAGTCAGGCGGGATTTAAGAAAGGGTTTGAAGATACAAGGGGTACATTATTTTTTAATATCGCCGAAATTTTAAAAGTTAAAAAACCAAAAGCCTTTTTTCTTGAAAATGTCAGAGGGCTATTAAACCACGACAATGGCAAAACTTTTGCGAAAATAAAGGGCGTACTGGAAGATGAGCTGGGATATTCTTTCAAGCATTTTGTTGTCAAAGCTTCTGATTATGGACTTCCGCAATTAAGACCTAGGCTGTTTATGATAGGCTTTAGGGACAAGAATATAAATTTCAAACGACCTGACCCGATTCCTTTAAAAATGACAATGTCAGATGTCTGGGAGGGAAAATGTACTCGTGACATAGGGTTTACTTTAAGAATTGGAGGCGCAAGGTCCGCAATTGACGACAGGAGAAATTGGGATGGTTATATGGTAGACGGGGAAGTTAGAAGGATATCTCCAAAAGAAGCAAAACGAATGCAGGGGTTCCCCGATAGTTTTGAATTCCCTGTAAGTCAGGCTGAGGCGATGAAACAGCTTGGGAACAGCGTTGCTGTACCAGCCATTCAGGCTTTTGCAGGAAGCATTGTTGAAGCGCTTACGCTCGCACATGCAGAGAGCCTTTCGGAAAAGCGTCATCATTCCGATATTCAACCCAAGGAGCAAGCAGAGGGTACTTTTCAGGGGAATAAGCGTCCAGTTCTTTCCCCCCAACTTTCTTAACAGGCATTCCCTTTTTACTTCTCATAGAAAAAGTTAAATGACTCCATACAGAGTCAACGGCTTCGTCGGGCTTCAATATTTTGTAAGTTTTCGGGTCAAAAGGGTCCGTGAACACCAATATTTTATCAGCAGGAAAGGGAGAGTCTCCAAGTTTTCCAGTTCCTCTGAAAAAGAAATATTCCAGTATCGGTTTTAAATATTCCTTATAGTCTTTAAAGGGAGACAAAGGCATACTATTTGTAATATCCTCTGTAATTTCTCCTGAATTTCTCAGCTTCCAGTATTCTTTTATCATTTTGTCCAATGGTCCGATGTCAACATTCAGTTTCTTGCAGACATTAAGAAACCCTTCTCTTGCGGTATGGTTTATCATGGCGGCTTTTGCGGCGTTCCCATATTTCAGACTGTAATTTATTCCATTAATGCTTATGTCAGCTTTGAACGAAACCTTGGCTTTCCCAAAAACCTTTTTTAATTCCTCGTAATTTTTACTATCCAGCAGGTCATCGTATTTGTTATTCCATACAGGAACTTCGATGCCAGGTCCAAAACCGACATTATCAATAAATGAAATTTCCTCGGGTGCGTCAGTCACGGTTTTGCCAAAGAAAAAGCACCTTACCAGAAACGCTTTTAGAAAAATTTCATTCTCCTCCCCTTTATTTGCCATTAGAATAGTGATTATTTCACGCAGGCCACAATACCACTATTCTTTTTTTATGTGAATTTTTATGTGAATTTATAATTCATCACGCAAAACTGGAGCCACCTGTCGGATTTGAACCGACGACCCACTGTTTACAAAACAGTAGCTCTACCACTGAGCTAAGGTGGCTCGTTCGCATATTGGTAGAAAGCAGCGGCATTCTATTTTAAAAAAAAATCAGTGTCAACAACACAACAAAATGTTATTCTTTTACCATGAACCTGCAATCGGCTTTCAAAAAACAATTTCCTGAAATCCTTTTTGACGAAAAACTTTCCAAATATTCCACTTTTCAGATTGGCGGTCCTGCGGACTTCTTTTATAAAATTAAAAATTCAACAAATTTGCCGCCTCTCCTCTCCTTCGCAAAAAAGCATCATATTGAATATTTCATTATCGGCGGAGGCAGCAACATTTTATTTGATGACAAAGGATTTCGCGGTTTGATTATAAAAATTGAAACAAAAAATATCACAATAAAGGGCACTGAAATTTCGGCCGATGCCGGAGTTCCGGTCGCCACTTTATTAAACGCATCAATAAATCATGCACTTACAGGTCTCGAACCATGGATCGGTCTTCCAGGGACTGTTGGCGGAGCCGTCCGCGGAAACGCGGGGTGTAACGGCCTGGAATGTAAAAAAATTCTTTCAGCCGCCACTATTCTAAATCCCAAAACTGGAAAAATTCGCGCGGTTTTAAATAAATATTTTCAATTCAAATATCGCCAAAGCAAACTCAAAAAAACAAAAGAAATAATTTTGAATGCAACTTTCAAATTACAAAAACGGCGCAGCCGTTTTCAGTCCCCGATTCAACAAAAAAACCTTATAGCCGGAATCAGAAAATCCCGCATGGACAAGCAACCTTTCGGTTCAAGTACCGGATCTTTTTTCAAAAACCCATCGACAAATCAGCCCGCAGGCCTTCTCATAGAGCAAGCCGGCCTTAAAGGCAAAACAATCGGAAAGGCTCAAATTTCTACCAAACATGCCAATTTCTTAGTCAATCTTGGGGGTGCAACCTCTGAAAATATTATAAAATTAGCTAATTTGGTACGCAAATTGGTCAAAGCCAAATTTGGGCTTATCTTAGAGGAAGAAGTGCAAATTTTAACACCAAAAGGCCCTAAAAAACTTTAATAAACTACTTAACTCCCTTGCCAAAAAAAATATATATCTGATATAATGACTTTTGAAAATAACCTAAAATCTATGAAATCAAAAATGCAAATTCTCTCACAGGCTCTTATCGTATTAGCTCTAATGACAGGAGCGCTAAGTTTGTTAAGTTTTATCCCTGCGGCAAGCGCAGCAATTCTAAATCCAACAGATGTACCTCCTTCAATTACTGAAGCAACAGGGGGACAAAACTCTATCAGAGGTTTAATTCTAACAATAGTGGATTATTTCTTGGGCTTCTTGGGGCTATTGGCTGTTATAATGGTAGTTTATGGAGGTGTAACATATGTAAGCTCAGCAGGTGAAGACGAGGCTATTGGTAAAGCTAAAAAAATAATTATGTACGCTTTGGTTGGTATCGTAGTTATCTTATTGGCTTTCGTACTTGTAAGAGCAATACTCGGAGCAGGTACCGGGACAGAGTAAAAGAGCGCCGCAGGCGCTCCAGCGAGCCTAAGGGCGAGCAAGCCGTGAGCGAAGCGAACACAATATAAAATTTTAGACCGCTAAAAAATCCTTGGACTTTCAGTCCAGGGATTTTTTTTATTCATAATTCCCATCAATCATTTTATGTCGCTGCCAAATCTTCCATAACTATTTTTTCCTTTTCTTCTTGTTTTATCACAGCCAAATCTTCTTTCACCACAATCTTTTCCGGCAAAATCTCTATAATATTTTTAGCGGGAATAATTCTGCTCTCGTATCTAAAAAGCCCTAAAAATCCTTTTGCCACATACAATTTTTTTAGATCCATCGAATGGCTATCAATGGAAAAATCCACAACCTTTCCCAAATATTTGCCATCTTTTGTTTCCACGCGATTGTGAATAACGCGCGTGCCGCTTTTTTGTACATTTTCCACTCTCAAAACCTCATTGCCTTCTATTATCGAATCTCTATCATGTACATGAATTGCGTCATGCCACGACAAAATATCCATGGGAGTAATTATCAAATTTTTACTTAAATTCACAATGAAAGCGATCACCTTGCCGGTTTCGGAATCTATTAATACGTCTTTTATGGTTGTTAATGGACGCATGGCATCATCTTCCATCACAGGGGTACCTGAAATTTTAGAATAAAACCTTTCCATATCCTTATTATACAACATTCCCTTAACAATTATTAAGTTATTAGCTAGAATCAGCCTGCATAAAAATCAGAAAACTTCGGGGTGTAGCTCAGTTGGCTTAGAGCGCGTGGTTTGGGACCATGAGGCCGAAGGTTCGAGTCCTTTCACCCCGACCACAGAAATTTGCTTCGCAAATTTTACGAATTCCAAAAACATTTAATTAAATGGACGAATCCGGATTTTTATAGCGGTTTATTGTATTGGTTATATTTTTTTGTTATGATCATTTTACTTATTAATTTTTCAATCTTTATTTTATGAAAATTCGTATTCTCTCTGTTGTCCTTGCTCTTTTTGCGGCAGTCGTTTTTTCCGCCGTCTGCTTCGCAGAGTCAAGTATTATTACTCAAAACACTACCGTACAAGGGAAGGCTCGCACTTATTATGTTTATCAACCTGAAGCTTGCAAAACGAAGTCCTGTCCGTTAGTCATCATGTTTCACGGACTGAATCCGGCGCCGGGGACTGTTAATGCGGCTTTGGTTGCGGCAAATACTTATGGATGGAAGGCTACCGCCGACAAGAATGAATTTGTCATTGTTTTCCCAAGCGCACTTTCTCTGGCACCAAAGTCTTTTTGGGGAGTACAGTATGATCCTCCCGCCGCTTTGGGAAGCGGAAATTCGCAGAGGTGGGACATAGCTCCGATTACTTTGTTTGGATATACGTTCATTGCAACGCAGGACACCGTGTTTGTTTCGACGATAATTAGCGAAATGACGAAAAATTATAAAACTTTGACAAGCCATGTGTTTACGACGGGACATTCACACGGGGCTTTCTTCAGCTATTATGCCGCGATGTATTTGAATAAAGTTAATTCAACAAAAATCATTCAGGCTTTTGTTTCGCATTCCGGGGGATTGACTTCATATTCTGGGATTTATTGGCCGCCAAGACCGTGGGACGCTAAGAATCTTCCGGCGAAGGCTACCGCCGGTTTAATAATTTATTCCGGCAATGATCTGATTGTCCCTCCTTCGTGGAGCACCGCTCTTTATAATGATTTGATAGCGAAAAAACACAAAGCTACCTTGGACGAAATTAAACCGGGAATAGGGCATTTGTGGGATGCTGGGCGCAATCAAAAACAATGGGATTTCTTTGTGGCAAATTCGCCAGCGTTGCCAAAGCCTCCCGTGAAAGTTTCTTTTGTTTCTGCGAGCGGAAGCGGGGTAGAAAGCGCGGGAAGCATGAATGTTACCGTTAAATTAGACGGGAAGGGAAATAATGTTGTTAAAATTGATTTGAGTGTTGATTCTTTGAGCACGGCCGGCGAGGGCGCTGATTTTAATTTGGAAACCAAGAGTCTGAGTTTCGCTGTTGGGGAAGTTGAAAAAAATATTAAATTGAATGTTGTTGCCGATAGTGTGGTAGAGAGCGATGAAACTGTCGTTTTGGGGTTGAAAGTTACCAGCGGGAATGCGATTTTGGGAGGGGCAAATAAATACACTTATACTATTGTTGACGATACCATTGTTGTGCCACTGGGGCCGGAACCTAAGCCTACGCCCGATCTTTCGAATTTATGGGTTTCAAGATTTTTAACAATGTTGTTTAACAATGTCGTTCTTGTGTGGGAGAAATCTGCGGATTCTTTGTATCAAGCGACGTATGACGATGGGGCGAGTGTTAAGAATTTTGCTTTTGGGCCGTATGCGGGATATACGGTACTTGATACTGAAGCTTCATGGGAAAGCCCATATTATTTCTGGGCTTCGTGGGTAGGTGGCGATGGAAAATTTGGGCTTTATCGAAAAGCGGGGAATCTTGATCCGGCATTGGATAAGGTCGTTTACTTGACCAGTCAGGAGAATTGGGAATACAGAAGTTTTTCTTTATCTGCCGGTGGGAGGCCATTTGTACTTTGGGCAGATTTGAATAATGCGATTGTTTCAAAGTTTGATAGCGCGGGTGCGTTCGTTGGCAATAGTTTTTATACTTCACCTGTGTCGGAGGTTGGAATGGTCGCGAGATATGTTGTTGCGGACAGGTATGATAAAGAGAGGGTTCTTTGGGTTGGCGAAGAGTTTGCTATCTCCGGCAATGGTTGGGCCGGTGCGGCGTTAAAAGCTCCGGACGGATATAAAGTTACGGATTTTGCGATTGGATACGCGGATAGTGATCAGCTCTCTCGTGTTTTGATGACTAATGAAAGCGGAGGAGCTTCGGTATGGAAGGTTGATAATGCCGGAGTTGCCCTGAGTAAATTTGATTTTGTCGCGCCGGAAGGATTTGAATTTAATAAGATTGCGACTTCGGCTGATGGGAAGATTAATTTACTGCTTTTCGATAAGGATGGGCAGGCGGCAAAAGTGTGGAAAGTGAACGCTGGAACGGGGGCCATGGAAGAAGAAAAGAATTTTGTGCCCGGGCTTATTTAGGCAGGGTCTAGGAAGGTATCCACAGTTTTTCTTTAACGCGAAAATCTAATTATTTATTAACTTTAAATACCATGTCTCTCCCCGCAACCACAAACAAATTTGAAATCTCCAATCGTGTATTTGCGCTTCTCGTCATTTTCCTGATAGGCCTCGTCGGCTTTTGGTCTTTCCGCGCATTTGAAATTTGGAGCACTGCCAGCGGCAATTATCCTCCACGTGAAATTTCAGTCGAAGGTGTAGGCAAAACTTTAATAACTCCTGACATCGCAAAGATTACTTTAGGCGTAAACACTCAAGGTAAAAATTCAAAAGACGTGGTAAAAGAAAACACTAAAAAAATTAATAACATAATGAAAGCTCTAACGGATCTCGGAATAGAAAAAAAGGATATTAAAACTACAGGTTACTATCTTAATCCGAATTATCAATACACGGAAGCCAAAGGCAGCGTACAAGACGGCTATGTTCTGGATCAATCAATGGAAATTACTGTAAGAAATTTTGAAATAATCGGAGATGTAATTGCAAAAACAACAGAGGTCGGCGCCAATACAATTGGCGGCGCTAATTTTACGGTTGAAGATTCTGACGTCGCCAAGGCGCAGGCAAGAGAAGAAGCAATAAAGAACGCTAATAAAAAAGCCCAACAAATGGCTGATGCCACAGGCTTTAAACTTGGCAAAGTAACAAGTTTTTACGAGTATGAAAGTTATCCGGAATACGGTAAAGGCGGGATGGGTGGTGATATGATGGCAATGGAAGAAGCTCCGACAGTCGAGCCTGGCAAACAAGAGATCAGCTTAACAGTATCTCTCGGTTATAGAATTTACTAAAAATTAATGAATCCACTCGATTTAGTTGATTTTAAAACCACGCATTTACCGCGTGCCTACGTAAACGCAAGTGTACGTTTCCACCATGAATTCACCACAAAGCAGCGCTTAGACGCAGCAAAAAGAGCCGGATGGAACGTATTTCAATTTCCATCGGAAATGTTAAAAGGTGGAGACCTGCTTTCCGATTCGGGAACAACGACATTAACAGCGGAACAAATGGCAGCAATGCTATTGGGAGACGAAGCTTATGGCAGCAATTATGGATATTTTCAACTTATAAAAGTTTTTGAAGAAACTTTTAATTTTTCGGCACAGGATGTTGAAATTTATATTTTTCATCAAGGCCGCGCCGCAGAACACGCTTTATTTATGCAAATCGGCAAGCTTGGTACAAATTTGAAAATTCCAAGCAATGGTCACTTTGATACAACCCGCGCAAATATAGAGAGCAATGGGATTGAAGCTATCGATTGTTTTTCAAAAGAACTGCATGAGCCGGGGTATGCACCGTTTAAAGGCAATATGAATCTTGATGAATTAAACGCGTTGCTTAAAAACGAAAGCGACAAAATCCCTTTGGTTTATATCACGATGACAAACAATAGCGGTGGAGGCCAGCCGGTATCTCTTGAAAATATCCGCGCCGTTCGCGCGCTTTGCAGGAAATATAATAAAAGTTTATATTTTGACGCTTGTCGTTTTGCGGAAAACGCTTGGTTCATAAAAACAAGAGAAGAAAAATATAAGAATAAAACTATTCCGGAAATTATAAAAGAAATGTTTAGCCTGTGTGATGGCTTTACAATCTCTCTGAAAAAAGACGGCCTTGCAAATATGGGCGGAGCATTGGTTATTAAAAAAAACAGTCCGCTTGTAAAATATTGTCCGGACTTGCCAAATAACATTCGCGACCATCAAATTCTTACAGAGGGGCATCCAACTTACGGAGGTTTAACGGGTCGTGACATTATGACTATTGTGGAAGGATTAAAAACTGTTGTTACGGAGAGTTATCTGGAAAGTCGCATTGGACAAGTGAACGAATTTGGTGAATATCTCAAGGCTAACAAAATCCCGGTACTGGAGCCGTTTGGCGGACACGCCATTTATATTGATATGGATAAATTTCTTGCAGACACGAAACTTAAACGAGAAGATTTTGGCGGTATATCAATGACAGGACTCTTACTTTTAAAAGGAGTGCGTCTTTGTGAATTGGGGGCTTTTGCTTTTGGCGAAAATTTCCCGAATAATTTTGTGCGCTGCGCAATTCCTCGCAATAAATATGAAATTCAGGATCTTTATTACGTAGGAGATTGCATAAAAGCTATGTACGAACAACGAAAATTATTACCGCGCGCTATTCCGGTCTACGGAAAGGATCTTAGTTTAAGGCATTTTAAAGCCAGATTTGAATTTCAATTTTAATACAAGAAAAATTTCAAAAAATTCTATTGTGTTTTGATGGGAAAGAGTTACATTTGAAATGTCATACATTACATTTCCATTTAAATTTTAAATGAAACAAACAGAGCTCGATGAACCTCCTCCCGACGATGTGGCTCTCCAAACTCGCACAGCTTTAGTAGGTCAAGGAAATAGATGGTCGCAACGTGGAACTCCAGTTAGAATTGAAGGAAATCTTACGAATGAAGGGATGTCAATTACCATTTCATCGATTCTAATTTCAAAAAAATTAAACATTCATTATCCAAAAAACATTTGGGAAAATTTTCCGAAAGCAAATAAACAAAAACTTTTGGATAATATAATTTATATTTTCACCGCTCATCTCCCATTAATTTTTTCCAGAACTTTAAGTCTCGAATACAACATCGGGTATCCTCAGGTTTATTCGTGGGTGCATCAATGTTTCATGAGGCACTTGCCGGCTTATTGGCATCTGCATAACAAAAAGAGAGGCACTAAGATTCTGCCTTTATTGAAAAATATTTTAAATAGTCATTCAAATTTCGAATTAAAAAAAGAAAGTTTTACGGATTTTGCGCAAACGAAAACCGAAAATGTAATCATCCCGTTTACTTTTGGTAAAGACAGCTTATTGAGCTATAACATCGCGAAAGAAATTGGGCTAAAGCCAACACTGGTTTATTTTAACGATCCTATTGAGGACTATGAAGGTAAACATAAAAAACAATTAATAGAAAAATTTACAGCGGACACCGGCGAACAAATCCATTATCTTGAAAACCATTTGGGCAAACTTAGATCACCCGGGGAGGGCTGGTTTGGATGGGAGCTTGCGTTAACTTCCTGGGGAATACTTTCTTTGCCATTTGCTTATACAGAGCAAGCAAAATATATAATTTTTTCAAATGAAATTTCTTGCAATGACTTTTTCTATGACGACGAAGGATTCAAAATTTTTGTAGACTACGAACAGTCCGGACAAGCAACAAAAGAAATTTCGCTGGTAACCGGAGCTATATCCAACGGCCAAGTTTTAACCACGACATTTTTGCAGGGAGTATATGAAATGGCTATCTTAGCGGTTTTAAAGGATAGATATCCTTACAGTTTCAATTATTTAATGTCATGCTGGGCAGAAAACGAATTTGCAAAAAATAAAAGATGGTGCGCCAACTGCTCTAAATGCGCCAGGATATATGTTTTCTTAACTGCAATCGGCGTAGATCCGAAATCCGCAGGATTCGAAAATAATCTCCTTTTGGAAGAATATGAAAGATTTTTTAATGTTTTTGGAGCAAAAGCGGCAGGCAATTGTTATGATTCTTTCGGGACAGGTCGCGACGAACAATTGACAGCATTTTACCTCACGGCCTTAAGGGGAAATCGTGATCCATTAATTAAAAAATTCATCAATAGTTCGGAATATATCGAAGCGGCAAATCGTCACGACGAATTAATTAATAAATATTTTGGCGTTCATGCGGAAAACGTAACGCCTCTTCATTGGAAAAAACAAATAGATACAATCTTCGAAAGCTCTCTAAAGAGATTTCGTGAAGAACTAAAAACAATCTAAAATCAGATGAAGAAAATAACTATAGCTTTCTTATATAATGTTCGGCATAAATATCCAACACCAGACGACCCAAAAGGTCAGTGTGAAACAGACTTTGACGACCAGGAAACAATCGATTTAATGTTGAAATATTTAAAAAAATGCAATTTTAACGTTATCCCGATCGAAGCTGATGAGAAAGCCTATCTTAAACTGTATAAAAATCGTAAAAAAATAGACTTGGCATTTAATTTTTCCGAGGGAATATACGGAAAAACAAGGGAAGCACAAATTCCTGCAATGCTGGAAATGCTCCAAATTCCATACACCGGATCATCTTCTTTGACTCAAAATATAATTTTCAATAAAGCAAAAGCCAAGGAGATTTTAATCGCTAATAATATTCCAACGCCTGCTTATCAAGTCTTTCATCATCCTGACGTAAAACTTAATAAAAATTTAAAATTCCCTCTGATAGTTAAGCCGATTGCGCAAGGATCATCCGCGGGCATTACAAATAAAAGTGTTGTATATAACGAAAAAGAATTAAGGACACAAATATCTCACGTAATAACACATTTCAGCCAAGAAGCCTTAGTTGAGACCTTTTTAAAAGGACGAGAATTTTCCGTGGCAATGTTTGGAAATCCTTTGAAAATCTTGTCAGTCATAGAAGCTGATCATTCCGCACTGCCAAGCGATTATCAGCCATTGGATTCTTTGGAGGTAAAGTGGCTTTTTGAAGAACAGGGAGGCGCGGACCACTTAATTTGTCCTGCAAAAATCGATAACAAATTTTATAAAAAAATAGAAAATATTTGTGCGAAAACCTGTGAATCTTTGGAAATCCTGGATTGGTGCCGTATAGATATACGATGTGATGAAAACAACAAAATATATATTTTGGAAGTAAATTCTCCTGCAGGTTTATTGCCTCCGGAAATATCCACAACATCATATTACCCATTAGCTGCCAGAAAAAATGGCATTAATTATACGTCCCTTTTAAAAAACCTTATTCAATTATCACTAAAACGTTATGAATCCCAATATACAAATTACAAATAGATCGGTAACGCAAAGCGTTCCAATCCCTTGCGAAAATTCGGAAACGAATGAGATCAAACTGCGCGGACTAAAAGTCATGCTTCCGCATGGAGGTCTGCCTGAAGCCGTTTCACCTTACATGGTGAGACTCATTAATAAAACCGGAGGCGTCGATGGTCCATTGGGCAAACAATTTATTGCTCAACCGGAAAAAGAAAAATGTTTTACGGAAGCAGGATTCGATCCTTTGATAGAAGATCATCACGAGGTTGCTCCCGGACTGGTTTATAAATACCGAGGTAAACTGGACCAGGATGGTAATGTTATACATCACGGACGTGCGCTGTGGACCATTACGAGGCTTTGCGCGACTTATTGCAGGTTCTGTACCAGAGGCAGAGAGGTTGGCATCCCTCCGCACGTAAAAGCACGCACAAGAGCAACGATCGCAAATAAATTTTTCCTTTCGGACGAAGAAATTCGTCAAGTCTTTAATTTCCTGGAAGAACACAAAGAAATAAACGAAATAATTTTGTCCGGAGGAGATCCTTTAACTGCCCCGCAAGCATATCTTACAAAAATTATTGATGGATTGGCGTCTTTGCAGCAGAGAGGCGTATTGGACATCGTACGCATTGGCACGAGGTTGCCGATTCATAATCCATTGGCGGGTGAAAATTGGCATTATGAACTATTAGCCAGGCTCAAAAATCCTTATTTAATGTTGCACACCAATCACCCGCTTGAATTAACGGAAGAAACAAAACAAGTTGTAAATAATTTCAGAAGAATTTCGCTGGCAACAGTATTAAGCCAAACAGTTCTACTGAAAGGCGTTAATGACTCCGAACAAACTTTATATGAATTGTTTGTAAATTTAACAAGAGAAGGAATAAGGCCATATTATGTGTTTCAGAATGATCCGGTCTATTGGGCTAAACATTTTACAGTCCCAATTAAAGACGCTATCAAAATCTGGGGCAACTTAAGAGCAAGATTGTCCGGAGTAGCAGCTACAGCAAGATTTGTAATCGACGTACCTTATGGATACGGCAAAATCCCGATCCCGGAGGGAAACGCTTGGAACGTAGACTATGACCAATTCTTTGACTTTAAAGGAACGAAACACAAATTAGGATAACAGCCCCGCTCAGCGGGGCCATTCCTGCATCCCCTACATTCCGCCTCCCAACAGCGTCATTAAATCAAACTTTGTTGCATCTTTTGGTGCTTCTACAGTGACAGTCCCTCCCAAATTATCAACCGTGTAGCTCACGTTGAAATCCATTTCCATATTAGTATCACCAATAGAATCCCCATCATCTTTAATTTCTAATTCACCCGCCATTTTTATTGGCATTTTGTTGTCTTTGCTAACCCAAACAAATCCGTTAAACTCCATTGATTCAAAAAAATCATCCATTTCAGCAAGCTCGCCCTTATTTGGTTCTTGCCCCCTAATTTTGGAGGATTCAACAATATAATCTTTGAAAACCTTTTTATCCAAAGTTACAGAATATTTGTCAGCTGCGACACTACCAACAGCCTCATCTCCTTCAAGTTGAACATCTATGAAAAACATTGTTTTCTCATACAAGTCTTTCAACTGTTTTTCCTGAGGAGTTAGCTCACTTTCATTCCCGCTATACATGCCAAAACTGGACAGAGACTCCGCAGGGAGAGCTACATACCACCATTTATTAACAAAAGCATCGAGCATTTGTTTATATGCTTGAGACATTTCATCATTCTTAAGTCCCAAATCGCTAATTTTAGACAGAATAAAATAAAAATTATTATTTGCTATTTTTATTTCGCCCTCAAAAGATTTTTCAGCACCACCATCAGTACTCCCCTTCCCAACAAGTTTTACTGAAACTTTCGGATCGGCTTTCTTATTCGTATCATAAACTCCGCTTAAATTTACGGAGCCGGTCAATTCCTTAAACCCGGCAGAATCTTTATCAGTGGATTTAACTTTGCCATCCAATACAAATTCATAATTTAAGGACTTAATAGTTGTCATGTTGATCATGGCTGTCTGTACAGCCTTTTGCGCTTCAGGATCATTTTTCCCTCCAAAAAAACTGCACCCGGCAAAAACAATGGAACTAATTAAAACTACAGCACTCACCTTGAGTAATTTCATATTGAATTTTGTTAAAAAGATAACAAAAAGATACTACTTAAAAATTTGGACAAAAGCAACCATGCGACGAAGTCGCGCAGCGCAAGCCCCCAAGCGAAAACCACGCATCATCTTTATTCACTTCCTCGCTTTAATCACCTGATTTATCCATACGGAGTCTTCGTACACAAATTCCTCTTTCTCAATTGTGAATAAATTGGCTTCCAAAGCCTTAATAACATCTTCGGGTCGATGATAATGAGACTCAATTACAATCTCTTCCCTATTGCCCAATTTTAATTTTGGAGCTTTTCTTTGATTAATATTGGTTAACACAAAACACCCGCCATCTTTTAAAACCCTATAAACTTCCTCAAAAGCTTCATTCAAATCTTTCAAATGCACAATTACAAAAGAAGCCATAGCAATATCAAAAATCCCATCTTTAAAAGGCAATTCTTCCATTTCAGCATTCACAGTTTCAATTTTTGGAAATTTTTTACGCACAATATTCAGCATTCCATCCGATATGTCGCAAGCCGAAACCTCCGCTCCCCTATCACTCATAAATCTAATCAATCGTCCGGTCCCGCAGCCGATATCCAACACCTTTTTCTTTTTCAGATCACCTAAAAATATAAAAATAACATCTTTTTCAAAGCTATTTAAATATCCATAATCTTTTTCATAATACTTGGCGTAAAGATCATAGCCTTCTTTGGGTTTGTAAAAATTAGACCTAACTACGCCATTCTTTATTTTGCCCTTGTAACTCATATATCTAGATTGTAGCATATAGTCATGGGAGCAGGAGGTAAAAAACCGGCAATGCATGAAATAGCGGAGACTCGCGCCGCAGGCCGTGATGAAGCTTTTGAAAATATTATAAACCGCAT
>CAYHSM010000017.1:0-16116 GCA_964359325.1 uncultured Candidatus Peribacteria bacterium | reverse complement strand
CTTTCTCCTTTCTTTCCTTCTGAAATCTGTTAAATAAAAACACTTATTCTTTGCTACACCAGTTGTCAATGAACCTTGTCTTGGAGCCTAAAGTTCCTTCCACCCGGTTTGGCCGGGGAGAAACTAAAGGACCCAATCAAGGGTAAAACCCTGTAGTTATCGTCAACCCGACGAAACCTTGTACGGCGGCTGAACAGGCCACGCAAAACAAGTCCTAATTTATAGCATATCTAGCGCAATATGTCAATACTAAACCCTCCAAAACAATTAACAAAAGACCGCATTTCTGTTATTATGTTTCTTGAATTTACGTTTTTTAGTAATTTGAAGGAATACAATGAATTTTTTACAAATAAAAGATCATTTTAAAAAATTTCCGATTTTTTCAGTCGGAAGTTTAAGAAAATTTGACCCCAAGCTGTATTCCGCCAGATTAACAGAATGGCAAAAGAAGGGTTATATTAAAAAAATCATAAGGAACTATTATATTTTTTCAGACCAGGATATCAATGAAGCAATTTTATATTTTATTGCCAATAGCATCTATAAACCATCCTATATTTCATTTGAAATGGCGTTATCTTATTTTGGTCTAATCCCTGAGGGTATTTATACATTTACCTCAGCCTCTTCAAGGAAAACCGCTCAATTCAATACACCTGTAGGTAATTTTATGTACAGAAAGATTGATCCAAAACTTATGTTTGGCTATAAAATAGTAAAACATGGCTCATTCTCATATAAAATAGCGGAAATGGAAAAAGCTATTTTGGATTATTTTTATTTAAATTCCGATCTTAAAACTGAAAACGATTTTTACGAAATGAGAATTAATAATGAACAACTACTCTCTAATTTAAATCTGGAGAAATTAAACAAATATCTGGCTGCCTTTCATAATAAGGCACTGGAAAAAAGAATTAATAATTTCTTAAAATTCATACATGATTAGCTTGGAAGAACTTGTCAGGCAATACCCTCAAAATTTACAACATTTCAAAAAAAGAATTTTGGCGGAATATTTACAATGTCAGATTCTACAGATCATTTTCAATACAAAATACGCCAATAAACTTTCTTTTTTGGGCGGTACAGCTTTACGGATTATGTTTGATAATAACCGTTTCTCGGAAGATCTGGATTTTGATAATTTTGGCTTAACACAGCAAGAATTTAAAGAAATTATTGAAGAAATTGTAAAAAAATTGATTCTGGAGGGATATCAGATGGAGATGAGGATTGTTTTTAAAGGAGCTTACCGATGTTATTTAAAATTCAATGACATACTTTTTACAAACGGCGTCTCTAAATACGAAAATGAGAAGTTGACGATTCAGATTGATACCGCCCCTCATAATTTCAACTATAAACCGGACATTAAAATCCTGAATAAATTTGATATTTTGACGGAAATTTTTGTTACCCCGATCGATATTTTATTTTCTCAAAAAATTTGCGCAGCTTTTGGACGAAAAAGGCTCAAAGGACGAGATTTCTATGATCTGCTTTATATCTTTGGCATTAATAAAAAAATTAATTATGATTATTTGCAGGTTAAACTTGGAATAACCGATGCCGGGACATTAAAGAAGTATATTTTGAAAAAATCCAAAGCATTGGACCTTAAGGCCCTCGCATCAGATGTGCAACCTTTGCTGTTCAACCCGGAAGATCATAAAAAAGTATTACTTTTTAAGCAATATATTGAGGGGTTGGAATCTTAGCTTTTCCTTGCTTTTTCCTTTGTTTTCGACTACAATCGAAATGAACCATATTTTACATGACTAAAAAAGAAATCATTTGGAGATATGTTCTGACGCAAGCCCTGGATGAAAAGCGGCTTATTTTCACCCAAAAAGATATAGCCAAATTGTTTAATATCTCTACCAGCACAGTGTTTAATGCTCTCAGGGTCCCGCGCAAGTTGGGAGCGATTGAAGTAACCGGTCGTTTTTTTAGACTGGTTGATAAGGAAAAACTGCTTATTCTTTGGGCCACAATGCGCAATATCCAAAAGGATGTGCAATATTCCACTTATGTTGCTGAGGAGCCTAAAAAAATTGAAGGCTGTATGCCTGCGGATTGCATTTTTGGGGCCTTTAGCTCTTACCGCCTGAAATATCAAGATGCGCCGGCGGATTATGATCAGATATATGTTTATAGCAATAATCTGGATGAAATGAAAAAACGTTTTCCTCCGGTTGTTGGCAAAAAATCTACGAAAAATTTGTTTATTTTAAAGCCGGATCCTTATTTAAGCGCTTTTGGATCTTTTACACCTGATGTGCAAACTTTTGTGGATCTTTGGAATATTCCAAAGTGGTATTCAAAAGATTATCTTGATGCTTTAAAGAAAAAAATGAATTTGTAATAAAAAATTTATGGATTATTATCACAATTTAATTACAGAAAAAAGCTGGAAAAAACTGCAGGAATTAAAAAGGCAACATCGGTTTATTCTGATTGGAGGTTGGGCGGTTTATTTGTACGCAAAAATGCAGAAATCAAAAGATATTGATATTATTTGTGATTATGAAGAATTGGAAAAATTGCGTTCAAAATATGACTTGATAAAAAACGATCGTTTAAAAAAATATGAAATTCATGCAGGGGAGTTTGATATTGATATTTATACGCCTTTTTTTTCCGACTTGAGCATTCCACCTGAAGAAATTGAGAAAATGGCCGTTACAGTTGACGGATTTAAAGTTCCTACGGCTGAAAATTAACGACTTCGCTTGCCATTTTCCCCGTTTTCCTGTTTAATCTGAGCCATGAAAGGAGTAATTCTCGCAGGAGGAACAGGCAGTCGGCTATATCCGTTGACCAAGGTGACCAATAAACACCTTCTTCCGGTTTACAATAAGCCAATGATTTATTATCCGCTGGCGGCTCTAAAAGAGGCTGGAATTACAGATGTGCTGATTATTTCCGGAGTGGGACACTCGGGCAGTTTCCTTGAACTTTTGGGATCCGGAGGACAATTTGGTTTGAAATTATCTTATGAAGTACAGGAGCAGGCCGGAGGTATCGCACAGGCTCTCGGGTTGGCTGAAAATTTTGCAAATAATGAAAAAATTGTTGTTATTTTGGGAGATAATATCCTGGAAGACAGTTTGAGTGAGGCTGTCAAAGGTTTTAAAATACAGCCGCGCGGAGCCAAAATATTCCTAAAATCCGTTAAAAATCCGCAATCTTATGGGGTGGCTGATGTGCGTGACGGCGTTTTAAGATCAATTATAGAGAAACCGGCGAATCCCCCATCCGATCTGGCGGTTGTTGGCTGTTATATGTACGATCCGCAGGTTTTTGATGTTATTCGCGGGCTTAAGCCTTCGCATCGCAATGAGCTGGAAATAACAGATGTAAATAATTTTTATCTGGAACAGGGTACTTTGCAGTATGAGATCTTGAATGGATTTTGGGGTGATTGCGGCGAGTCTTTTGACAGCTTGATGGAAGCCGGCCGGCTCATTGCTAAAAGCCGATTGGCCCTTGTGGATGAGAAGTTGGAGGTTGTTGAGAGGGAGCGCGGTGGGCTACATGCTGCTTATGCGAACCGTCGTGACGTCACGACAGAGGCGGGCAGGCATGACAGACGGAATTAAAACATAAATTTCGAAAACCACCTAATCCATCCCCGCCCGTGGCGTGGCCTCTGGCGTTGGGGACAGTTTTTATAGTTGATTTGTAAAAAAGTAAAAAATTTTTACATTTTTACAAATTTGCAATCAGAACATGGCAGACAGTATTACAGGTTCGGAACGTTCCATTCCCTGGAATGGCCCCGCCGCAGGCGGGTTGTTATAGATAACCGTCGTGACGTCACGAAACATTCAGAAATTTACAGATTAGCCGGGCTGGGCGCCCAGCCGTACTAACCTGAAAACTTAACAATCAATTTACTATACAAAGGCTGCGCGCGCAGCCCTCTTCAGATCGTCCATAGACAAAATATTGTGCAAACTTTTTCGGAACGTTCCGAAAACTTAAAATAAAACATTATTTTCAATAAGCAACACGTTTGATTATGACAGATGTGCATTTGGTAAAAGTGGGGCTGGCAGGTTTGCATCGTGGACCCGATATGTCTAAATTTTAGCAAACTTTAAAATTTTTCGCAACACTTCCTCCTCAAACTTCAGACAATCTTTCAAAGCCCGTGCGTTAAATTCTTCAAGTTCTTTTTTTATATCCATCCTATCTTTTACCACTTTTTCAAAAAGAGATTTTAGTTTTTCAAAATCCAGAGATTCATGATTTATCATGTATTTTTGCAGGCCTGCCTGACGGTAGGCGTGGCCTGCGGTTTCCAAAAAATTGCGGACTTTTGGAGAATAACTGATCGCAATAAAAGGCGTTTTCGTTTTGATTGCGCTTATTATTGAATGTAAACGCATGCCGAGGACGAGGTCGGCATGAGAAAATTTATGGAGTAGATCGTTGATCATTGGCGTCGTGGCGGCAGGAGTCGTGAACTCTGGCGCTTCGGATAACTCGCGTGGCGACTCAATTTTGGTTTTCATCATGGCTTCAATCTCTTGATGCAGTTTGCCATCTCCTTCTTTTCCTTCCTGAAAATTCACAAATTTAATCTGATAATTATGCTTTGTTGTAAGCCAGTCCAAGAATTCCGCTATGTAATGTTTGAAATGTTGCGAAAGGCCGGGCATTTGGCGGAGGGCGACGATGATGGTTGGAGTGATGTGTGAGATGGGTGAAGGTGAAGTCGTGCGCAGAGCCAAATCCGGCACCAAATAAATCTTTTTCGTAACACCGAGCTTCTTTAACTGCTCTTTTGAATCTTCATCGCGCACCGCGATCAACTCGGCTTTCTGAAAAATCTTTTTCACAAGCCACCTGATAATTTTCCATTTGATCGGACTTATGCTCTGCCCATACATAACAACTGGTTTCTTTAATCTATAAGCCATTAAAGCCTGCACTGCCCAAATCAAATTTGCGCGAAAAGTCAAACTGCCAAACAATCCGCCGCCACCAAGAATAAACCAATCGCATTCTTTAATTATTTTTGAAGTTGCCACTCCCGACGGTTTAAACCTCTCTATTGCAGACAATGCAAAACTTTTAATTCCAGCTGCAAATTTTTTCCCAACTTTTATCCCAAATTTTTCACCGTAACGTTCCAAAGTTTCTTTCGGATTACCGCTCAAAACCGTTATTTCAGATTGTGGCTGAACAGATCGCAGGCTTGTCAATAAGCCCTCCAGGATCATTTCGTCCCCAAGGTTTTTTGCTCCGAAACTGCCGCAAACTACAATTTTCATGGTAAAAGGTTTTCGCTTCGCTCAATTTTGCTCGCCCTTAGGCTCGCTAGAGCGCCTGCGGCGCTCTGTTATGAAGCTTGTTCTTCAGCTTTTGCCTTCTCGACCTCCTCTTTTGCTTTTATTTCAGCCAATTCTTCTATGGATTTCTCGATTTCCTCCTCTTTTGGCGCATCACTTACGAAACTTTCACGCAATCTTGCTGATTTACCAAAACGATTGCCCATGTAATAAAGTCTTGCACGTCGCACTTTTCCCTCTTTTTTAACCTGAATTTTTTCAATCAATGGAGAATGCAAAGGGAAGATTTTTTCAACTCCGATACCTTCAACAACTTTACGAACAGTAAAAGTTTTGTCTGCAGGTCCATGACCGCTACTGACTTGGAGTACCAATCCTTCAAAAATCTGGATACGTTCCTTATCACCTTCTTTGATTTTCTGGTGGACTTTTACAGTGTATCCCGCCTTAATTTCAGGAACTTTTTTCTTAATTACTGATTGTTGAATATCGTGTAAGATTGACATAAAAATTTTAAAATTAGAATATTTAAGCTCGCTTATGTTACATAAGCCCGCTTGTGTTATCAAGACAATTTATTGATCGGTATTTGGTTGCCGCTACTGTTAATAATATCGGTTAGAAATTTATCTTTGCAACTTAGTCTGTAACGATAGTCTTCCTCATTCATAACAGTGAATTTGATCGGACGTTTTGTGCGAAGGTCATTATTTATATATTGAGTTAATTTTTCCTTATCCACATCTCCGACAATCAACATATCCACACTCGATGTGGACTTATCAACAAATAAACCGGAAAGAACCAGGACTTTGACATTTCCCATACCGGCAATGTCTTTTACCATTGCTTCATTTGAAGAAAGAGCTTTTATAATGATGCTCTTTAATTCTTCAATTAAAATAAAATTAGGATTTGTAAAATAATATTTTTTGCGATTTTTCGTCTTGGTTCTCAAAAATCCCATTCTTTTAAGATTATCGAGTTCACGTCGAATGGAATTTATTTGTTCATCAAGCTTGCGTGTCAGTTCCCTGATAAAGTATTCCTCGCCCGGATTCATCAGGAAAACAGTTAGCAGCTTAATACGCGTATTTGATGTAAAAAGCCTTTTTAACATGCCCTAAATTTAGTTCGTGCCCTTCACCCGCCCGTAGGACGGATTAGTAATATGTATACAAATTGTATACATTACGAAATGTAACGTACATTTTTTTTAAACACTTTGCAATATTTTTTTGTACAACACGAGCGCAGCGAGTGTTTTTTTTTAAAACTGCTGTTCTTCCTCCTCAGGCGAAGTCGACAAAACCCTGGAAATAAATGCATGATAAAAGACTCCTGTGATCACACCAAGAACAGCAATTCCCATAATTACCACCGTTGGGTTTTTATCAACTTCATAAAAGAAAAAATTAAGGGCCGTGCAGGAGGCGGCGATGTTTTCAAATGCAAGAACGAGAATTAGTACTGTAAGAATGACTGATCCTGTGAGGTAAAAAAGTTTCATAGGTAAGGGTTTTTAAATTACGGCAGAAATCTTATCATAAAAGTACCCTATCGAACAACTTTTTTATAGCCATACGATTCGCTATTTGGGTTGAGAGGTCGCCGCCGGCAAAATCAGCTTCGATTTTTTTGTGTTGTTCTTGCGGATACATTGCTTTTATTTTCTCGAATTCAGCGTTGATTTCCTCATCCGAAATTTTTATATCCTCGGCTTTCAGGAGATACCTGATTGCAAATCGCATAATGACGCGTTTTTCACCTTCCTGGCTATATTTTTTCAACAAATTCTCTTCGCTTGTTTTTGCCTGTTCCAAAAATTTGGCAAACTCAATCCCCTTCTTTTCAATATCCTCTTTAATTTCCGAAAGCATGTAACGAGCCTCATCCTCGATCAAAATTTCAGGGACCTCAACTTTTGTCGCCTTGATGAGTTTTTCCATGTATTCATTTTCCTGTTTTACTTTTGCCTCCTCTTCTTTTTTTGCGCGAATAGTTTCCGTGATCTCTTTTTTGAATTCTTCAACAGTTTTTTTATGACCGGTGATGCGTTCTATCAAGGCCTCATCAAGATCAGGCACAGAAGGCTCCTCCACTCTTTTCACTTCAACCTTGAATTTCAGTTTGCGGCCCTGGAAATCTTTTTTTCCGTAATCTTTCGGGAATGTGATGTCGAATTCTTTTTTAGCGTCTTTTTTTAAGCCGATGAGATTTTCTTCAAAGCCGGGAATGAGTGTATTTTCGCCCACTATTACAGGATGGTTGGTGCTTTTTGTCTTAGGAACGGCTTCGCCGTTCTGGCTGTCAAACCCTTCAAAATCTATTTCCGCTCTGTCACCTTTTTTGATCTCACGATCAACGTCTTTGTATATTGTGCCGTAGCGTTTCATGTCTTTCATAACTTCTTCGAGGTCTTTGTCAGAGACTTTAATTTCGTCTTTTTTGACTTTAATGGATTTGTAGTCTTTGATCTCCACTTCGGGCATTACTGCGACAGTGGCCGTGTAGACAAGAGGATCTTCTTTTTCAATTTTAATCTCAGGGCGCGAAACGACTTGTAGTTTTTCTTTAACAACCGCTTCCGCGTAAGTTGACCGGATCGCGAGCTCCTTGGCGTGCGCATCCACGTACTTTTTGTTCACATATTGTTCGAGAATATGCGGAGGAACATGGCCTTTGCGGAAACCTTTTATGTCTATATCTCTGGAAATTTCCTCGGTTGCTTTATGTTGGAATGCGGGCATTTTGTCTTGCGGAACTGTGATTGTCAGCTGAATTGTGGATTTTGGGAGGTGTTTTATGGTGTATTCCATGGGGTAAGAAAGTTAATTTTATAGCGAGCTTACAGGTCGAAATTGGTTTTGGCAATTATATTTGTTTGGGTTAAGTCGCATATGGCTTTTGCCATTATCGTTGATTTAGATTAAAATGTGGGCGTATGAATTTGAAGAAAATCATTAAATCCTGGATTAATGGAGCCGAAAAGGATTGGTTGGCTTGTCAGCATCTCTATGAAGCCAAAGATTATCCTCAATGTTTGTTTTGGGGTCATCTTGTTTTAGAGAAAATTTTGAAAGCTATCGTAGTGAAAGTTACCAAAAATCAATCTCCTTTTTCACATGATTTGGTTTTTTTGGCTTCAAAGGCAGATATAGAGCTTGACGTTGAAAAAAGAAATTTATTGAATGAAGTTAATACTTTTAATCAATTTTGTCGATATGATAGCGAAATTGTTGATTTTATGAAAAAATGTAATCCTGAATATGCTCAGAAATATTTTAATATTATTAAGAATTTATATAAATGGCTAATCGAATATTCTCGGAAAAAAAAATAAGGCATCTTGTCGCTGGATATAAGAAAAAATTACAGTTGATGAATATTCCAGTAACAAAAATATATCTATATGGATCTTATGCTAAAAGTAGTCCTAATTTATATAGCGATGTGGATGTCTGTGTCATTTCTCCGATATTTAGTGATCGAATAGAGTCGACCATGACGTTGATGAAAATTCGTGATGATCAAGAACTGGTTTTGTCTCCAATAGCTTTTTCTCCAAGATCTTTTGTGGACGAAAATCCACTAGCATGGGAAATTAAACAAACCGGGGTTTTGATGTAGAATGGTAATTCATAATTACCTTTCAGGTTCAACAATCCTTTTTTCTGCTCTTTTTTTCGCGACTTCGTCTGTGTCTGTGGACGTCGTTTTTGCTTGTTCAGCAGCCAATTCTTTTCACAAGCTTGGCAGCAATTGAATCTTTTGGTAAACCGGCAATGCCGACGCCGGTCGCCACGGCAAGCAGATGCATTGACATTTTGACAAATAAAAGTTTATTATAGCGACTTATAAGATTCGTACAGATGGGCGACAAAGGTGAAAAACCAGGTTACTTTGATGGCTTGTCAAAAGCATTCTTTAATGATGTTCCGTACTCTACTGCTCTAACTCGAGCTGAACAGCAGTTACGTGAAGATGTTAGAGGCAATGAAACAGCCAGAAAGCAATTAGTAGAATTGAAAGATATAGAGGCAGGTCAACATGATGCTGCGTTTCATTCAAAGAGACTCGTACAAGAGACCGAGAGATCTAGAGAAGTGTCTGAAAAAATGATCGCTCCACTTTTAAGAGATCTCGGTCAAGGTAATGCAGGAATCCAGGACCGTCTGAATGAGTTACAAACTGCTTTTAGTGAAGGTACTCAGCTACTTTCTTCTACAATGTCCGGTGTTGGTGACCAAATTAGCGGTGTACCAAAGCAATCAAAAAGTCTTGAAGAACTTTTAGCCAGTGGCACGGTGGATGAGGCTGAGACTGCGATTTTAGCCGCATCGAGAATTTTGGATAGAGCGCAGGCTGAAAAATTTTTTCGTTCATTACCGAGTTGGAAAATTGATGTGATAAGGAGCGGTCTTGTGACAAATGTAGATCCGAGAGCTGAAAAAGCTTTAACTACTCAGCAAAAAGTTTTCTTAGCACAGCTAAGAAGGAAAACATCTTCAAATCCTGCTGATTTTAGGTCTTTATCTGTATTTGCCCGCCAGGGACTTTTAGATGTAGAGGTTCACCATGCTTTGGCTGAAAGAATTCCTGCAGTGAGATTTGGTGTGGAAGGTGTTAAGTATGAGGTTAGGGACTTGAGTGGAAAAGCATCAGTATTGGTTGAACAAGGTGATGAAATGCTAAGAAGGAGCGATGTTCAAATTGGCCAAGGTAGAGAAATGATTGCTATTGGAGCTGTTGGAATTACTCAAAGAGAAATGGCTTTGAGATTAATGGATGCTGGCATTTTAAAAACGGAGGAATTAGTTGGAGTTGCGAAAGATTCTCTCTCAGTGCAAAGAGCATCTTTGAGAACTGAGGAAGCTATGCTTGGTGGTATTGCAAATTTGGGAGATTTAGCTGTAAGGGCAGAAGTAGACAGGGGCGCAATTGTGCAGAATACCGGTGACACTGCGCGAAATACTGCCGCAATGGTTGATCTCGCTCAGACCGCGACAGTTGATCGTCGTGCAATTCGTGATGGAATTGGTGATTTGGCTGAAACTGCGCGTCATTATGGCTCATTACAAGCCGCTCAGATGGACGAAGCTCGGGATACGAGACTGGCTCAATTGGATACTGCACGCCATTATGGCTTGCTACAAGCTACCCAAATGAATGAAGCTCAAGAGACAAGATTGGCTCAGTTAAATTTAACGCATGCTCTTTTAAAAATAGAAGCTGCGAATAGTGATATACTTGCCGGCATCTTCGAGCAAATTGGTGATTTGACTGAAGTGGGTGAAAGGCAGCTTGGTGAACTAGTTGGTATAAATGTAGGCCTTGATATTTTACGCGAAATTGGTATTGCTCAATTGGAGACTTCTGAGCGCATTGTTGATGCACTTGGTGATTTGAGACAAACACTTGCGTTAGGGGTTGTAAATATTGTTCAGATTATAGATACTGTTAAGCAAACCCTGGTCGACATGGAGGGAAGGGCCGTAGATCGGGAGCAAAGTTCCGAAAGAAATTTGGCGCAGCAGAGTTTCCAGAAGGCGATGGCTATGCTAAAGATAGGAAAAATTGATAAGGCAATTAAATTTTTTGATGAATCGGAGGAACGCTGGCCTGCTGATTTTCGAGTTTATTTTCAACGCGGGCTTTGTTATGTTTTGAAAAATGATGCCCGAAAAGCTGAAAGCGATTTTACTGATGCTATTAAATTAGCTTCAGAAGATGGTGAACAGAGGACTCGTGCTCTTATTCGTTTAAATTTGGCTCGTCTGTATTACGGTGAGGCAAAAGTTCACTTTGAAAATGGTCGGCAGCCAGATTACGAGGAGAAATTACTGCAATCGATAGAGGAAGCTCGTCGAGCTGTTGATGAAGATCCTAAATTTCTAGAAGCTCAGTTTGGATTGGCAACATATTTGGTTGCTTTTAAATTATTTGATGAGGCTCTGGAAATTCTTATAAAAATAATACCTGAAAATCCAGATTTCATAGAAAAACTTGATCATTTTGATGTATTTACGCCATTAAGAGGAGCTTTAAAAAATACTTTGGGTGAGGATTTTGCTGCACATGAAAATGTCAGAGTTTCGCGAGTTAATTTCAGTATCGCAAAAGACTGTATGGACATGGGAGACTTTGAAACCGCAAAGAAGTGCCTTACTTTCCTATTTGAAAAAGACCCTGCCTATCTGAGACAATCCAGGATATGGGAATTACCGGAGTTTAGTGTTATTGGTGATGATATTGCCGGAATGGTTAGGACATTTTGCAATTTTGCTGAACAACATGAATCGGAGTGGAGCTATGCTGTTATTGGTATTGCTCTTCATTTCCCAAAAATAGGAAGAGGTGCTATTTATAAAGCTTTTAAAATTGCTGTTGAAAAGGATTATGATTTTGGAGATAAAAATTCCGAAAAAATCAGAGGAAAACTTGAAATCTTCGCAGATGACAAAATAGATTTATTGATTGGGATAATAAAAACTAAAAATCCACGCGATTTACCTGAATGGTTAATTAAATCTTTGTAATATGAACAGAGAGTTACAAATCCAAAAATTAGTACCAGTAATTATTGAACCAGATGAGATTGGTTTGGATGTGCAAGCTGCATTAACAGAAAATGATGAAGGTGTTGATTTTGCTATACCAAATGTGACTTTTGAGGTTAGAGTTGGAATGGAGAAAGTATATGAAGGGAAATCTGATGCGGGAAGTGGAGTATTTGTGGCTAAAAATATTCCTATAGGTAGGGTTGAGCCTCGTTTTAATGTTGCTATTTCTGCAAAAGATGAGGTTGGTGGATTGACTGTGAAGGTACACCTGGATATTGAAAGGCTTATGAAGGAAATGGAAAGTAGACTTAAAGAGCTAAAGGAAGAGGAAAAGGATCAAGAACCGATATTAACTCCGGAAATGGCAGAAAAAGAAAGACAAATTAAGGAAGCAATAAAAAAAGCACTGGATCAACTTTTAATTCGAAAACACTCTGAACAAACAAATGATGATGGCAATTTATTGATATATTTTGATGTGGATACAGATAAGTGGATGGAATCGGGAAAAAATGTACAGTATACTGGTTATACTACTCTTGATCAGGATACGGAACGCAAATATGCCAGGGATATAACTAAAAATAAGTTTAAAATACTTGTCGAACAGCATTCCCATCCTCTGGTAAAACGTGAAATTGCGGATTTTGCTAAACAACGCCCGCATCTGTTTATTCAATACGCACACCTTTATTATGAGGCAAGCTGGGCGGAGGCGGTCATAAGTGAGTTAGCAAGACAAGAACCTCAAAAAATTCTTGAAAAGGTTAAGGAATTTTATCAGTATAACTGGGCAAAGAATATCGTGGCTCAAATAGCCAAGGCAAATCCAAGTTTAGCGTTTAGTCAGATTGAACTTTATGAATATCAACCATGGGCCGAGGAAATTGCCACGAAAGCAGCAAAATTTGATCCGGCATCTGCAATTGAGCATTATAATAAGTATAGGGATCAGCCTTGGGCTGAAAGTGTTTTAAGATTTGCGCGGAAAAAGAAGGAAGAAGATGACTTAGCTGCAACAAAAAATGCAGCGCAGCAGAGGCTGGCGAGAGAAGCGGCCGAACGTGCAGCGGCAGAAGCCGTAAAAGCTAACTCTGCTAGATTGGCTGAGCGAAATAAAACATGGGAAATTGATTTTGCTATAGGGATTTTCCAAGCAGATCATAATGCTGAAAGCGAATTGAAGGCTTTTGAAATTTTCGTGAAATATCAGGATGATGAAAGAGTCGTGAGTGCTGTAAATGCTCTAGTTCAGTCACACCCAGTACCTTTTTTTATTCATCGTGAAATATATATTAGTGCTGCATGGGGAAAACAAGTAACTGAAAAGCTAACTGCTTGCCACCCAATAACGAAGCATTATTTATTACTTGAACGGTTTTATGGTAAAAGTTTTACTCCCGAGAGCTTAGCAGCTGAACTTGATTATGCTATTGCAAATCGGTCTAGTGGAGTTGCTAATGATGTACTTTCTATAGTATTTGAATGTTTTGAAAAATGCAGAAGTCTTCCTTGGGCCAAAGATATCGCGGTAAAAATCGCTGAAAATTATCCGGTTCATGTAATTGATAAATTTGATACTTTTAGATCTCAACCGTGGACCACTGATGTACTACGAACAGCTGCACCAAAAATTCCCGGAGTTAACGGAACAACTGATTTTTTAAAAAAAACACTTACAGTTTATGCTGATTATGATGGAGAGCCGTGGTGTCAGGAATTACTTGCAGTTATGCGAGAAAGGCTGAAAAAGACAGAACTGCAAGATGAAGAAAGGCAGTGGATGGAACAAGCTCAAAAGGATCCCGTTAATACAGTTCCAGAGGTATTTGCAAATCATATAGATAAACCATGGGCTTCGGCTGTTTTGGAAAAGACATTATTGCATCCTGATCAAGTAGCCTGCGCTTGTCAAACGATTTATCGTTCACTTGATCTTTATGCTTCAAAACCTTGGGGAAAGAAGTTGTACCTAGAAACTATTAAGCGTCATGCCGCTATGCCAATTTCTACTTGGCCAATTAATACTTATGGTTGGGATGATGAAATTATAGATATCGTGTCAAAATCGTATAAAGCAGATCTCCAGAGAAACCAAATTCCTGCGCATAATGGATTAATTAGATTTTGTTCAAGTCATCCTAATAACGCTGTAACAATAAAGTTTAGAACTAGACTTCAAGTGACGGATCCTGCATTTGCAATGTTTATACAAAAACCAAATGCAGTTTTGGCATTTTTCAAAGGCATTCTAGGTCAAAATTAAATTAGCTTATATGATTGGCCTGTTTTTGAGTGTTGTTTTTAGGCTTATTTTGTGCTAAAATATTCGGATAAAATAATATCTTTATGGCAGACGAAGAATTAGCTAAAAAACAGGAGCAATTCGAAGATGCGCAGTTGCAAGCACTGGATATTCAGACCGATGCTGACGCTGATGCTGTTTTAAAACAAGCTAAAGATATTGGACTTATTACTGACTCGGTTATTCAAAAAATTCAAGATAGTGGAGTTAGAGATAAACTTGCCGGTTCCTTTAATACTGCAAAAGAAAAAGCTGAAAAACAGATAAGCGAAACTGAAAAAGACCCGCAAAAGGCTAGAGCTAAGGCATTCAGAACTGCTTTTAGATTTGTTTATGGAAGGTTCTTTCTTGAGCAGGGATCCAAAAAAATTAAGGATGCTGATGGCAACATGGTAATAGCAGAAGGTGAACTTGAACATCAGGATCATCCGTTCATGAAAATGCTGGAAAAAGTTTTGAGATTAAAAGTAGATCCAAAATTCGGTCTTGAGGGGAGATCGGAATTACAGGCTGCGGTTAAAAGACTGCGCGAAGTGGAGGTTGCCAGAAAAGTGAGCGGGAATAGAGAACCTGAACTGAAAAGTATTTTGGAAAAAGCTTTTGGAAAACAAACAACTTCGGAGGAGATGAAAAAACTTGAGAGAGAAAGTCATGAAGCCGGTGCAAAAAAAAATGCTTTGGAAGAAACGCACAAATACTTTAGTGGCGATGAAACCAAGGATGTGCAGAAAAAATATGAAGATCTGAGTGGGGCAGTAGCTAGCGCTAAGGATGTTCGCGCTAAGGAAACAGAATCAAAAAAAACTGAAGATAAAAAAGCAAAACTTGGAAAATTAAAAGAGCTTTTTGCTGCGGATAAGGCTATGGTATTAAACGATCTCATCAATCGATTACATGCCGTTGATCCTGAATATAGGGAAGCTAGAAACAATAAAAATCTTGAAAGAGATATAACCGAAAAAAATACTGAGGCAACTCTTTTGGAGCAGGAAATTGCTGCTTATAGAAAATCAAAAGATAAGACTTTAATCGTAATTGGTGAAATAAATTCAAAAAGTGCCACATTAAAAGGCGTAAAGGCTGACGCTAAGAGATTGGAAGTATTAAAATCTAAATTAGAGGATGCAAGAAAATTAGCCAGAGAATTGAGGACTGAATTGCAAAAATATTGTAGAGCTTATATTGACGCGGCAGAGCTGAAAATCGGGTTTGCTCCTGATTTTATTGCAAATGTCAAAACCAACAAGGGCAATCTGGACAGAATGAATGTTGAAGATGATTTTCATGAAAATGACTTTAAGGATGTCTACGATTTACTTAATTCAAATTTTACTGAAGCTCATAAAAAAATTGAAACAACACTTGAAGATTCGGAATTTGGAGTTGAGGTAAAACAAAAACTTGATACTGATAAAGCAAAGGTCGAAAAGGCCAAAAAATTCCATGAGGAATTGAAACCAATTGTAGAAAAAATATTAAAAGCGAATAAACTTGGAGTAAGATTCATAAGAGGTAAAGTGAAAAATAAAATTGGATTTGCGAATGATCCATTACCTCGTGAAACTCAGGAACAAGCAGATGAAAGAGCTAATGATGAATTTATAGGAGAAATGGAAGCGGCTTTCAAGAAAATTAAGCCCGACCACATGGATTTCAATGTGGCTGATGTAGCGAAATTTTACAAAGATTATTTAGAAGAATTCTTTATTTCAACCGATAATAGAAAGGGATTATTAGAAAAAATAGAGGCTGGAATTGGAAAAGCAGAAGATGAAATTAAAAAAGCAGACAAGGATTTACGCTACGCCAAGGAATCTGCGGACAAGTCCAAAAATCTTACTGATGCCCAGGCTGCCAAAAGAATTATCGGAGTAATGGTAGCCGAACAATTTCCCGATCTATCAATCCTTGAACAAAATAAACTTGTAACTATGATCCTTGC
>CAYHSM010000016.1:0-16268 GCA_964359325.1 uncultured Candidatus Peribacteria bacterium | reverse complement strand
GCATGATTACCAACATCACTATGGATGGCATAAGCAAAATCAAAGGCGGTGGCACTTTTTGGAAGATCAATAGGCGCTCCTTTTGGCGTAAAAACAAAAATCCTATCCTGTAAAACATCCAATCTCAAATTTTGCAAAAATTCTTCGCCTTCATTTTGATCTTTATTGATTTCTAGGATTTTATTGATCCAATCCGAGCGTTTTTGATCGGATCCAATCTCTTGTTCAGTAAAGAAATTTGACGCAATTCCATATTCAGCCTCAAAGTCCATCTTTTCCGTACGAATTTGTATATCTGTAATAACTCCATCAATCCCAAATACCGTAGTATGCAAACTTTGATAGCCGTTAGTTTTAGGATTGGCGATATAATCTCTGAATCTGTCATTTATTGGGACAAAATTACTGTGAATAATTCCCAAAACTTGATAACACGCAGGAATAGTTTTTACTATTATCCTGATGCCGATTCTGTCATCTATATCATCTGCAGTTTTACCTATGGCTGAGATTTTTTTGTATATACTGTAGAAATTCTTAGTCCTCTTTACCAGTCTCACGCCAATTTTAATTTTTTTACAGGCAGTCTCTACTACCGACATGAATTTCTTGGCGATTTCAATTCTATGGGGTCTTCCTTCTTCTATTTTTTTTCTGATTTTTTCATATTCCGAAGGGAACAAATTCTTAAAACACAGATCTTCAAGTTGAGATTTTATATCCTGAATTCCAAGTAGATTTGCGATTGGTACATAGATTTCCAATGTCTCTTTAGAAATACGCATACGCTTATCGGCCTCTTTTACATACTGCAATGTCCGCATGTTATGCAGACGATCAGCCAGTTTAACCAAAATAACCCTTAAATCTTCACCGCAATGCAGAAATAACTTTTTTAAAGATTCTATCTGTCTCGCAGGCATGTCATGTTGATAATGAACCTTTGATAATTTGGTAATGCCATCCACCAAAAAAGCAACCTTATCACCAAAAAACTGTTTTATTTCGCTAATATCATGCTCTGTATCTTCCGGGACATCATGAAGTAAAGCGCTTAAAATAGTCTCTTCATCAGCATGCAGAGATGTCAAAATCTTAACCGCCTCAATTGGATGGGCGATATAAGGAGTTACGCCGTCTTTTCTGAATTGGCCTCTGTGAGCCTTTTCCGCAAATTCAAAAGCTTCAAGAAATTTTTTATCATTAAAGTTTGGCAAATAACTCTTAATGGATTTAAGAATTTCATTGATATCAAAATATTTATTGTAAGAAATTCGCGCCATAAAGCTTCTAAAATTGATCAATAGTATCCCATAAAAGACTTAATAAGGCAAAATTTTGACTCGTTAGGATTGAAAAAACCGCTAAAAAAGGCTATAATTAATAGATGGAAAACAGCCATTTATTTAGAGAGGAAGATCTTCGCAAGGGGCATTATTTCAGGATACATCCACAAGATGAGCCTGGTAGTGTGCCTGTACATACAGATCCGCCGCCTCAACATCAGGTTATTCGGCCTCAAATTGAGCAGAGCGGCAAGCGTACCGTTAAGTCGATTTTAAAGGACGCGAGCCGCCAGATATTTGCCAGTTTTATTATTTTGGTGCTTGGATTTTTATTGTTGAATGGCTCGGCTTATTACAAAATTGCAAAAAACGAGTGGCAAAAATTTACAGGTACAAAGACAGAAAGTCCGTTAAATCAGATAGTTGAAAGCAAACCTCCTATATCTCAGCCGAATATTGAAGTGAGCGGCGATCCTGTTATTCAAAAAAAACAAATTCCACCACTTGATATGGAAATCGTTCCATATGATGATCGTCTGATAATCCCGAGAATCAATCAGAACCTCCCGATAGTCAAGGTAAGCAGCGAAAGTTTAATCAAGCGCGATTGGGATACCTTGGAAAAAGATATGCAGGAAGCTTTGAAAGATGGAGTGGTGCATTATCCGGGCACAAGTCTGCCGGGGCAGACCGGCAATGTGGTAATTACAGGTCATAGTTCGTATTTCCCATGGGATCCGGGCCGCTTTAAAGACGTGTTTGCATTACTGCATGACGTTGTGGAAGGTGATAAAATCGTCATATTTTACAATCAGGACAAATATATTTATGAAGTGGACAGTATCAAGGTTGTTCTGCCGGAGGATATTGAGGTTTTGAAACAGACTACGGATGATAGATTAACATTGATAACATGTACTCCGGTCGGCACAAATCTAAAAAGGCTCATTGTCAGCGCCAAATTGATCTCAAAAAACGGTAAGGAAGTTTAAGGATTATTTAATTTTTGTAGCAAACTTTCTTCCTCTCCCTTTTCTGTTTCTTCATTAGCTTTCTCGTCAGTTTTAATCTGTGTCAGCTGCTCTTTCCTCTGTGTCTCGTCTAATTCAGGGGTTGGAGCTTTTTTAATTCTTTGCATTTCCTGGTCGTATTCTTTATCCAGTTTGGCCAATTGATCTTTTTCATTCACAAGAATATCTCTGAATTTGACTATTTGTTCCTCACTCATGATAGGCATAATTTGCAGCCAATATTCGCGTTCTTCTTCATTCATTGATTCGGTTTCATAAATCAATTTAATCAAATCCGGGAATTTTTCCCTCACTAAAGCCGGCACAATATACTTGGCTTGCGCCTCTTTTATGTACTGTTCTTGTGGCTTATTTTTGTCCATAACTACGCCATCATTGCCGGTAACTGCTTGCGCGGTAGCGGTTTGTCCTGTAGCACCCGGAGTTGGTTGTGAATTATCTGCCATCTTAGACTATTGTAATCTGTTTAAAGTTAAAAACAATAAATTATTAAATTCTAGATTCCAAATCTCTTGCATGATCAGCATTCATTTTGGCTTGCTCTGCGATAGCTTTCAATCTCACTAAATACTCATCAATAACTTTTTGTTCTTCGGCAGAAAGTTTGCTTTTGGAAGCATCTGCTTGTTTTTGGATATCAGTAAGAGTTTTTTGAGCATCTGCTTCGGTTGCTTCGGCTGAAGTAAGCAAGTATATAAGATTATCTGAATTGGGATTGAGTTCTAAGTCAGTAAGCATCGTTTCCAGGGATTGATTATCTTTTTCTAATCTGGACAGTGCGGCATCAGCTGTTTTCTTGAAATCATCAAGGGTTTGCGCGCCTTCGGTAGGAGCTGCCGCAGGAGTCTCTCCTTCAGGTTGTATTTCTTGAGCGGCTTTATACGCTTCCGTGTTAGGAGTGAACGCCATCAGTCCAAAATCAGACTTAACTTTTGAATCGTCACCTCTCAAATGAAAAATCTCAGGTTTATCGGTATCAGCATCGAAATATTTGAATTCATCTTTGGCTCCAGTGGCAAAAGCAACGATTTTCGCACCTTTCTTAAGATCAGGAATAAATATGAGAATGGTCCCGCGGGCAATATCATCTTGTTGTTTTATTTTTTCAAGAGTGGAAATTTCATAAATTGATACGCTACCATCAGATGTTTCTTTCCCGGTATGCTTAAGAGAAGCTGCCAAACTGGCGGCATTATCAATATCATCAATCCCCCAAAGAATATTGCAGGCATATTTGGTTGAAGCCTTGTCCATATCAAAATTTTTACCTAATTTTTTTTCAGCTTCAGCAAGTTTTGCCAATGTTGCCTCTTCAGTTTCTCCTTTGCCTTCACAAACTTTTTCAGCTTGGTCTTTATTTAATTTTTTATCCTTCAAATCCTCGTCGGTATCGAGTCGTTCAGCAAATCTCCCGGGCATCATGTCCGCATAATGGCCGTATTTCGCAGCCAAAAGCAATATGGACAGTATCATATTCGTAAGCGGCCCCTGCAAATTTGGATTTTTTTCAAGTCTATCCTTCAGGTCATAATAATACCTGGTGTATTGATTATCAGGGAGTTCATCGCCGGTCACAGCTTCAGCAGTCTCATCTGCAGCCTCACCTCTCGCTTCCGCAGCTTTGCCAACAACCGCCTCTTGGCCAGGCTTAACTTCAGGAACAGCCGCGGGAGCCGCAGCAGGAGCAGTCCCTGTGTCTTTCGGTTGTACATCTCCTTGTTTTTCAGGCCCTGGTCCTCCCATAATATTTTTTAAATTATAAATAAATCGCCGCCGATATTTTCAAGTCTCTCTTTGGTGACGCGTAATTGTTCAACAAGATTATCCATCTGATAAGTGTCATTATAGCCGGCATCATGCAGCCCCTTTATTTCTCTTACGGCAGTAAGCATATTTGTAGCTTCAAGATCAGCTTTTCCTTTGGCCGCATCATCCAATTTGTCATAAACGCTGTGATTGATTAAAGAGCCGGGCTGATACAAGTTAATTTTGCCCTCACTGATCATTTTAATAAGAATCTCAAGGAATTCCTTGTTTTGAGTGGTTCCAACATGCCGTAAAGGAGTATTTAACTCCTTTTGCGTTTTCTCGTCCACAAATACTGCTGTTTGTTGATTTTCATCAGACATAAGTTTCTGGTTGAATTAATCTATAAATTATAGCAGAATTAGGCATGGAAATCAACGGACCGGCGGAACGTCGGTCCATAAAATAAAAAGTTTTGCCAAACGCAAAACACCTTATCCCATTCCCCTCCATGGACCAAACTTCAGCCAAAATTCGCATAGAAAAACTGAAAGAAAAAATAAAAGATTTAAATTACAAATATTTTGTTCTGGATCAGTCGGAAGTGAGTGAATCAGTAAGAGATTCGCTTAAACGCGAGCTTATAGAACTCGAAATTGAGTTTCCGCAATTCATCACCACGGATTCCCCAACGCAGCGTGTGGGGAGCCCGCTTTCAGGCCGATTTAAGGAATCACGACACCTTAGCCCTAAAATGAGCTTGTCTGATGTATTTTCAGATTCGGAAATCAGGCAATGGTATGAAAGAATAAAAAAACTTACCCAGGATAAACTTGAATTTGTTTGCGAACTCAAAATAGACGGTTTGAATATCACTGTTCAGTATGAAAAAGGGATTTTTGTCCGCGCCTTGACGCGAGGTGATGGCAAAGTTGGAGAAGACGTGACTCATACCGTGAAAACAATAGAATCAATTCCGCTCCGGCTTAATGAGAAAATCAATCTGGAATTCTCCGGAGAAGTTTATTTGTCTAAAAAAAGCTTTGAAGAATTAAACGAAACTCAAAAATCGCAAAACTTGCCGCTTTTTGCCAATCCGCGCAATGCAGCCGCAGGTTCCGTGCGCCAGCTCGATCCGCAAGTCTCAGCAAGCAGAAAATTGGACATGTTTTTTTATCATCTGGATAGAAACACCTTGCAGGATCATATCAAAACTCAGGAAGATATTTTAAAAACATTAAAATCACTCGGATTAAAAATATGCGAATATTATAAGAAATTTGATGAAATAGACGACGTTATTGGTTTTTGTGATAAATGGGCGCAAAAGCGCGACACTCTGCCTTTTGAAATTGACGGAATAGTTATAAAAGTCAACAGTCTGGACCAGCAAAAAACAATGGGAGTGACAGCAAAAGCTCCGCGTTACGCTGTGGCTTATAAATTTCCTGCAGCGCAAGTTAGCAGCCAAATTCTTGATATTATTCTTCAAGTCGGACGCACAGGAGCGATTACGCCGGTAGCTGTTATGACACCGACTCTTGTCGCAGGAAGCACGATTTCTCGCGCAACTCTTCATAACGAAGATGAAATTCGCAAAAAAGATATTCGCATCGGGGATACAGTTATTATTCAAAAAGCCGGCGACGTAATCCCGGAAGTTGTTGAGGTAATCAAAGATTTAAGAACAGGCAAAGAAAAACAATTTAATTTTCCGGAAAATTGTCCAATTTGTAATTCCGCAATAATCAGAAAAGAAGGAGAATCAGCCTATTATTGCACCAACAAAAATTGTTACGCTCGCGAAAAAGAAAACATCATTCATTTTGTTTCCAAGAAAGCTTTTGACATTGAGGGCCTTGGGAAAAAAGTCGTGCCACAACTGCTTGATGCGGGATTGATTCAGGACGCTGCGGATATTTTTTCCTTAAAACATGAAGATTTTATGAGCCTTGAATTTTTCAAGGAACAACGCACGAGCAATTTGTTTAATAGCATAGAAAAGTCAAAAACTATCGGGCTGGAACGATTTTTGTACGCTTTGGGAATCCGTTATCTAGGGGAGCAAAGCAGTTATGATTTTGCGAAATTCATTGTGGGTCGTCATAAATCACAAAACCCATCAATCACAGAAATCATATCGGTAATAGAGTCATTATCGCCGGAAGAAATAAAAAACATTGATGGTATTGGGGATAAAATAGGAGAAACAATTTACGAATGGTTCAATAATCAAAAAAATCAGGAATATTTAAAAAAATTACATCACGTCGGCATTACTCTAAAGATCGATAATTTAAAATCTTCCGGGCATTTGGCAGGCAAAAGTTTCGTAATAACAGGCACGTTAAAAAATATGACAAGAGATCAGGCCAAAGCTTTAATAAAACAACATGGCGGCAAAGTGCATTCGGCAATAAGCAAAGATACGGATTTTCTTGTGGTTGGGGAGTCGCCCGGCTCAAAACTTAAAAAAGCTCAGGAATTGGGGATAAAAAATATCACTGAGGATGAATTTCAGAAAATGCTTAGTCCATAACCTGCCCGCCAAAAATCTCCAAGGCATCATCAACAGCTGATCCGCTCTGCCCGCCTCCGGCGTGGCTGCTGTCTTCAACAACCGGCTTGATCTCTATGGATTTTACAACAGTAAGAATTTTCACAGCCTGCCCAAACAGCTCTTTAATGGTTTCTTCCAACTCAACCCTGTGATCATGCTCCATGATTTTGTCTTTGTGAAAAACAGTTGAAAACTGCAGGGTTATATTTGTTTCATCAAGTTTAATCGGCACGGCATCTTTCATGGAAATCCTTAAAGAAGGTGATTTTATTCTCTCAATAACTCTTGGCCAATTTTTTTGTAACGACTCCATTGTAAATTCTAAATTTTGAATTTCCTCGGGTACTTTATCAATCGGTTGATGCTTCCTGTCTTTAGGCGGGATGACAATATTTTCTTTAACTTCTTTTTTTGAAACGGGCGCGGCCTGTTTTTCAGGCTCCAATGATTCAAAATTACTGGTAACTTCAATAACAGCTATCTCCAAAGACAACTGCGGAATACTGGATTCGAGTTTTTGTTGAGCCTGCTGGAAAACATCAATCATCTTGATGAGTTTTGCGGTTTGCTCAGGCTTGTCATTGGCAACGGAATCAAGCATTTTCATTCGTAATAAATCAATAAACTCATGCGCGAATTGTCGCAAATCACTGCCCTGACCATGAAGTTCATTGATAATACTTAAGGCCTCTTTTGTCTCATTGTTAGTCAAAACTTCAAACATCCGCTCCAACATGGTGATACCGCTGATTCCCAAAAGTTCCTGCACTCTTTCAAAATCCAATTTGTTGTCTACGGTCAATTGTTCCAAAAGTCCTATGGCATCCCTAAGCCCGCCATCCACGTATTTGCTTATGGCTTCAAGAGCCTGATCCTGCGCTGCAATCCCTTCGAGTTGGGCTATGTAACTCAAACGTGTCATTAGAGCTCTTTGGCTGATTCTCTTAAAATCAAAACGCTGACACCTGGAAATAATTGTTTCTGGAATTTTGTGAACCTCTGTAGTCGCAAGAATAAAATACGCATGGGCAGGAGGCTCCTCCAACGTCTTTAGCAAGGCATTAAAAGCCTCTTTAGTCATCATGTGGACTTCATCGACAATATAGACTTTGAATTTAGCCCTGGTGGGAGCGAAATTAATTTTTTCTTTTAAATCGCGCACCTCATCAATACCGCGATTGGAAGCTGCATCTATTTCAATCATATCTATAAGCCGTCCTTCATTGATTTCTTTGCAGAATTCACACTCATTGCAAGGTTCAAATCCATCTATGAGAGCAGTGCAATTCAAAGCCTTTGCGATAAGTCTCGCTGTTGAAGTTTTGCCTGTGCCTCTCGGGCCGGTAAAAAGATAAGCATGTGACACATGATTGCTTTTTAGGGCATTGATAAGCGTATTTTTGACATGGTCCTGCCCGACCAAATTATCGAAATTATGAGGCCGATATTTGCGATATAGGGATATTTCCTCCATGGGTGTCTTTAGTGGAATAGCATATTAGCACAACTTGCGGATTTTTTGCAGCAACTTTTTTTCGAATATATCTCTGGAAAAATTCAAAGCATGCTTGCGTATGGTATGAGGTTTGTAGAATTTTTCATTGTAAATTAAACGAGCAAGTCCGTCTTCCATAGCTTCAACATTCGGTTCAAAGAAAAATTCGCCTGTCTTGCCTGAGATTATACTCTCAGTGCATCCGCCCCTACCAAAAGCCAAAACAGGCTTGCCGCAAGCCATTGCTTCGATAGGGGTAATTCCAAAATCTTCCTCTCCCGGGAATATCAGAGCGCGACAATTTTCCATATATTCTTTCACAGTCGCGTCATCTTTGAATACCAAAAATTCAACATTGTCCCCTGCGATATTTTCCAGATATTTTCTCTGCGGCCCGTCCCCGATTATTACAAGTCTGCGCCCGATTTTATTAAATAATTGAATAGCCAAATCGATTTTTTTATAAGGAGTCAAAGTTGAAACAATCAAGAAATAATTTTCATTGGTTTCCTTGGCTCGAAATCTGTCAGTGTCCACGGGCGGATAAATTATCTGACTATCCGTTTGATAATATTTCTTTAAACGTCTTTGAACATTAGCTGAATTGGAAATATAGGCATCCGGCCTGTCTGCTGCGGTCCGATCCCATTGCCGCAAATATTTAATTAAAGGCGCGTATAATAAAGCCTTGAGACCTTTTAAATCATTTTCGGTACGGTATTCGTTGCTATAGTCCCACGCATATCGCATGGGGGAGTGGCAGTAACATATATGCCGCGTATTTAGATTTGTCACGATCCCATGCGCAAAAGCGGTATTTGAACTTATCACCAAATCAAAATCCTCAAGGTCGAGTTCTTCAATCGCTCTGGGCATTTTGTGAACAAGAAAGCGATGATGCTTTCTTATAAAACTCGGATATTTCTGTAAGAATGAGGTCCTTACGCGATCTTTTGGAAAAACACTCCCAACGGCTTTTTCATCATATAAAAGCGTATAGATAGGAGCTTTTGGAAAAATCTCAGCCAATGCTTTTACAACGCGTTCCGCGCCGCCAAGTTTAAGCAGCAAATCATGTACAATGGCAACTTTCATTACTATTTAGTTTCAGCAGCAGCCGCATCTTCCTCAGCACTCGGTTCCTCAAGCGGAGTCTTCGTACCATCATCCGTAGTCAAATTCCCCAAATCTTTAAACAAATCTCCGCCGCATTCTTCAAGCGCCTTAGTTACTGCATCTTGAAGATCTTTATCATCCTGGTATTTCTTTGCGAGCTCTTCCATAACTTTGTCATCATCAGCATCAAAACCATACTTCTTGAATATGTCTTTAGCTTTTTGTTCTAAAGTAGGATCCATCAGATTTTCTGACTGGAAAACCATACAGGTTACGTCCTTTGTGGCAGCGATAAAATTCTCTTTTTCAGATTTGCCTGTGCCGCCTTTACCGCAACCGGCCAATATTAAAGAGACAAGCATGATGCCAGCTAATAGCTTTTTCATTTTGAGGGGAAATTAAAAAGTAAGTGATTTCAATTATACTTATCTGAAAACCCCTGTCAAATCTCTAAGACTAAACGTATTTATAATATCGCTTTTTTCAAGCCATCCGCGTCTTGCCATACCGACTCCAAACTTCATAAATTCGGAATTTTCAGTGCTGTGAGAATCAGTGTTGATAACAAATTTAGCTTTCTTGGCCTTGCCGATGCGGATGTATTTGTCAGCCAAATCCAACCGCGAAGGACTGGAATTGATTTCCAAAGCAACATTATTTTGCACGCAAGCTTCAATGACTTTTTCCATATCAAATAGCATTTCCGCTCTTTTGTTAATCAATCTGCCTGTTGGATGAGCCAAAATCATGGAATATTGATTTTCGATCGCAACAATAAGTCGCTTAGTTTGTTCATCCGCCGGCAAACGATTAAACATATGAGCGCTTACAATAACAATATCCAGATTTTTTAAAATTTCATCACTAAAATCCAAGCTCCCGTCTTTCAAAATATCAACTTCGCAACCTTTTAAAATCCTGATTTTATCACCAAACCTCTTATTTAATTTATCGACTTCATCCCATTGCTGCCTGATATCTTTACTTCCCATACCTCTCGTCACGCCCATCACAGACGAATGATCCGTCACTGCAAAATATTCATAACCGCGCTCGATAAACGCAGCGGTCATCTCCTCCAAACTGTTTTTCCCATCGCTGTACGTCGTATGTGTATGTAGATCTCCTCTGATATCAACAAATTCAACAAATTTTGGAAATTTTTTATGCTTTAAGCCATACTCGATTTCCCCATCATTTTTTCTCAATTCCGGAATGATAAAAGGCAGCCCGACCGATTTAAAAACATCTTCTTCTTTTTTACCGGCAACCAATTTCTCATTCTTAAATATCCCATATTCACTGATTTTTAATCCCTTTTTTTTGGCCAAATCGCGAATATGAATATTATGTTCTTTGCTTCCGGTAAAATACTGCAAAGCCGCGCCAAAACATTCATCAGCTATAACTCTCAAATCAACCTGCATGCCGCTTTGCAAAACAACACTGGATTTCGTGTCTCCAACCGCAAGCACATTCAAAAGATCATCATATTTTGTAAAATGCTCAATGATTTTTTCCTGACTCTTATCCGGATCTTTAACCGTAACCAAAATGTCTATATCTCCGATTGTTTCCTGAAATCGCCGCAAACTTCCGGCATACTCAATCCGCTTGATCTCTTTGCATTGTCTCATATACGCGATATAGCGCTGCGCTTCCTGCAAGGCCTCATTTATAAGATGCCGATTTACGGAAAAAGTCCCATATTCATCAATAGCTTTCAATATATCATTTTCGCTTTTTTCTCCCATGCCCGGGAGCTCTCGCAGTTTATGTTTTTCCGCGGCTTCTTTTAATTGTTTGATTGTTGTAATTTTTAGTTGAGAATAAAACAGCTTAACTTTTTTTGGTCCGACACTTCTCAAATTCATCATTTCAAGAAGACCTTTTGGAAAACCTTTTTTTAATTCTTCATGCTCTTTGCATTTGCCTGTTTGAATAAGCTCAATGATTTTTTCTTTCAATGCTTTGCCAATGCCCGGGATTTCTTCCAGTTTCTGCGGATTCTTATCAACTATTTGTCGCAGATCAATTGCCAAATTTGAAATAGTCAAAGCCGCTTTGCGATAAGCATTCACACGAAAAAAATCAGCGCCGGAAATTTCCAAAATATTCCCGATCTCTTCAAAAACACTTGCTATCCCATTATTGTCCATAGAGTTTTTTTAGCGGAATTTTCCCACGAAAACATTTTAAGCCTTTTGAGGCCTTTGGCAATCAGTGTTTGCGCATAAGCCTGGTCCGTTGTGATTTTTTTAAGTCCCTCAGCCATTTCTTCTATATTATGCGGATCAACATAATGTACTGCATCGCCGCCAACCTCAGTCAACGCAGATACATTCGAACATAAGACCGGTTTTTGATAATAAAAAGATTCCAAAACCGGCAATCCAAACCCTTCATACAGCGATGGAAAAGCAAAAATTTTCGCATGTTTATATAGAGCAGCTTTTTCTTCCTCTGTTATATAGCCGGGCATAATTACTTTATGCATCAGTTCCAATTTGTTCACGGTTTTTAGAATTTGCTCAAATCCGACGCCTCTTTTCCCTGCCAAAATCAAGCGATAATCCGGCTGACTCTCAGCAAATTTTTTAAAAGCCTCCACAAGGCGAACAAGATTTTTTTTGCTCTCAAGCCGCCCGACAAAAAGAATATACGGCACTACCTTTGTGATCCCAAAATATTTAAAAACCACGGAATCTTTAAGTACAGTTTCGTCATCAACTTCAGCCGGCGCTTCAAATCCATGAGGGATAACAACAATTTTTTCAACCGGACACTGGAAAAATTTTATAAGATCTTCTTTCGTCGCCTCACTCGGCACTATGATTTTTGTGGCTTTCTTAACCGCAAATTTAGTGCTCCAATTCAGATAATGATATTGCGAAAAAGAATAAGAATTTTTTAAATGCTTAAAAGCAACATCGTGAATGGTTATAACGCTGCGTTTTGGCAGATTTAATGGAAGTACATGCGACGGCACAAATAAAACATCCGGCGGATTCTTGGACATTTCTTTGGAAAGAGATCCGAGTGTCCAAAATCTTTGTCCGGACAAAACTTTATTTCCTGATAAATCCAATTTCTCGCGCGAATATAAAATGACCTCATCTTCGCTGCCGCTTGCCGAAATCTCCTTTAATAAACCGTTTATTATGTGCCGGCTGTACCATTCAACTCCCGTAGCTTCCTTGTGTTTGTAGCGCGACGCATCAATGCCTATTTTCATGAATAGCATCTTAGCAAAACACTTAAATCTTAGCAAAAAGCTTGCCTCTCGCCAATACCAATCCGCATACATATTTAGCTCCGGCTTCTTTTAGAATTTTTGCGCAGGCGTTTAGGGTGCTTCCTGTGGTAGCAATGTCATCAATTAAAATCACGGTTTTATTTTGTAATAAATTTTTGTAAGAATCTTTACAACCGATAGCATCTTTTAGATTTGAAAGTCTGTCGTCACGGCCAAGTTTTGCTTGTTGCAGAGAGTCGGGTTCCCGCGCGAGACAATCAAAGACCTCAGTCGTCCCGCTGAAGTTTTTTTCAATATACCGCGCCAGCAAAAATGATTGGTTGAATCCTCTGTAATTCAAACGTTTTTTGTTAATGGGCACAGGCACGATAACAATATTCTCACGAAAACAATGAGAAAAATAAGCGAATTGGTGCTTCATAATGCGCCCGAGGATATCTGCGAGTTCTTCTGAGAAACGATACTTGAATTGCACAATCAGTTTCTTAATCAGGCCGGTTTTCTCGTAGGATAGGCAAGTGATGAGTTGATCAAAATAAAATCCATTTCCGCACCGACTGTTGCAAAAACAGCCGGTATTATTTTTGATCCTGCAATTTGGACATTCCTGACTTTTTAAAAGCGAAATTTTTTTGAAACAATCAATGCAGAGATATCCGCCCGGAGTCCCGCAATCCAAACAGTATCTAGGGAAAAATAAATCAAGGACTACATTTATATTCATACAACCACCCTTAACATACAAAGTTAAAATTTTCTTAAATTAAAATGAAAGTCAGTTGCATGGCGACCTATTTCATTTTCCTTTATAATATAAACCATATGACAGACCAGGACCAAAGCAGGGAAGGCGTGACCTTGAGCAAATTTTTGCAGCTTTTTAAGCTGCTTTTGCCGAAAAATACAAAGACTCTCGCGCGGCTGGATAAATTTACAGACCTGGATTTGGGGAAAATCAGGGAACTAAAGGGCGTTGATATAAAGGGAATAATTTTGGACATTGATGGATGCATAAGTTTTAATCATGGAGAAATTTTGAAGGAGAATGTGGAACATATTGGCAAATTGATCGGGCAAGGAATCAAGATTGTCATATATTCGAATATGGCAAAGACGAGCAGATATGATGTTTTGGATAGTAGGGTTGTTGTTTTGACAAATGTGCCGCCAAAGCCTGAAAAGGCCGGTTTTGAGGAGGCGTGCAGACAACTTGGATTGCCAAAGGAAAATATCGTTATGGTGGGGGATAATTACGTTACTGACGGTGGAGCGATCAGTGCCGGAATTAATTTTATTGAAATAAAACCTTTAAGGAAGGAAGGAGAAAGCATATTTGAAAAGGTGCATAGCGCGATACGGTTGGTTGTCCATTGGATCAGTTTGCTGCATGACAGAGGTAGAAAATAAAGAAGGCCCCGCCGCAGGCGGGGCCTTCTTCTACATTAAAGATTTATATTATTCCTCATCTTCCCACTCATCAGTACCTTCGACAACAGCCTTCAAAGCCTCAACATAAGCTTTAAAATCTTTATTTAAAGTCTTTACATTAGCTTTGGATTTGCTTAAATCTTTTTGCAATTTTGTCATTGCTTTAGATAAATTCTTATCACCTTCACAGTCAAAACCGGTATCTTCATTACATACATAATTATAGATACTCTCGGAACGAGAAGCTAAAGTGGTTTGTAGTTTTTTAGCTGTTTTGATTTTATCTAAACCGTTAAGTACTTTATCGAAAGCGGCATCAAAATCAGGCTCTTCAATGTCTTCTTCTTCAAGTACAAATTCTGTTTTCTTGCCTGCACTTTTTGGTGTCTTGAACATCTCTGTTATTGACGACATGTCAAAAGTGTAGCCCTTGTCAGAAGATCTGGTAGTCTTGCCTTTTGGAGCCTTAGAGTCTTCCATCATGCTGGCAGAATCACCGAAATCGCCACCGAAATCACTACCGAAGCTTGATTGGCCTTTGGTTGAACCATATTTACCGCCTTGGCCCATTTGTCCACCTTTCTGGCTACCCATTTTGCTATTGCCGAACTGGTTTCCACCTTTATTCATACTGTTCTTCGGACCTTTGGAATCTTCCATCATGCTTGCAGAGTCGCTTGGGAAATCTTCCATCATGCCAAATTCAGAACCATCGGATTCACTACCGAAGCTTGATTGGCCTTTGGTTGAACCATATTTACCGCCTTGGCCCATTTGTCCACCTTTCTGGCTACCCATTTTGCTATTGCCGAACTGGTTTCCACCTTTATTCATACTGTTCTTCGGACCTTTGGAATCTTCCATCATACTGGCAGAATCTTCACCAAATTCATCACCGAAATCATCACCAAAGTCACCGCCAAAACTTGATTGGTCACCTTTCAAGCCAGCCTTACCTGGGAAAGTGCCACCTGTAGCACCGCCGCCCGGGAATTCACCGCCGGTAGCGCCGCCACCTTGGAAAGTACCACTTTGGCTACCCATTTTGCTGCCGCCACCTTGACCACCTTTAGTCATACCGGATTGGCCCATTTGGCTTCCACTTTGGCCACCTTTGGTCATGCCGCTTTGCTGGCCACCCATTTGCTTACCACTGCCTGGTAGTTGGCCGCTATTTTGCTGGCCGCCCATTTGGCTGCCACCTTGCTGACCGCCCATTTGGCTGCCACCTTGCTGACCGCCCATTTGGCTGCCACCTTGCTGTCCGCCCATTTGGCTGCCACCTTGCTGTCCGCCCATTTGAGTACCACCGAAGCTAGAACCGCCGAAACTAGAACCACCGGTCATTCCGCCTGGTTGGCTACCACCGGTCATTCCGCCACTGAAGCTAGAACCACCGGTCATTCCGCCTGGTTGGCTGCCACCGGTCATTCCACCACTAAAACTAGAACCGCCAGTCATACCTGTAGAAGGAGCACTGAAACTGGAATCGCCCATAGGAGCTCCTCCGGTTACCTGTGCGAAATAATTTGCACCTGCTGGTGCTGCTGCAACCACTAATAGAGCAAGGGCTGCACCTGCTGCGAAGTGTTTAAACTTCGACTTATTGCCGTGTTTTTTCATTTTTGTTTTTGTTAGAAAATATATTTTAAATGAAAATGCTTAATGATATTATACGACAAAAAAGAGTGATTGTCAAATCTTGAAAAGCTGCAAGAATCTCGGTAATCCCAAAATTTCGGAACACACTTAAATCGGTGGAGAAAAGTGTCACTGGTGATAGTTTTAAAAATCAACTTGACTGGTATTTTTGTGTAAAAAGCGAACTGGATTTTTTGCTTAAAACAGAGGTTAAACAGGCGGGATAATTCGTCAGTAGAAAATGTGGTTTGGTAGCATTTGTCAGCCATTTTTGACTTGTTTGGCTGCGTATTTTCTGAGATGATTTGGATACGGATTTTTTAACAAAAAACAAACATGAATATTGCTCAAAAATTACATAATGAATTTGTCAGGCTCGGTGGAATGCGACACAAATTAAAAAATAAAATGCTGGCAATTTTACCGGAAATCTACGAAAGCGAAATTTGGAAAAAATATGCAGGTTCAATTGTGGAATATGCCGGAAAGTATGGAGATATAGCAGGAACAACAACGAAAAAAAGACTCAGGCTTGAGAGTAATCTTGACGGCCTGCCATGCCTTAAAGCCGCAATTGAAAAAGTTGGAGTTCACAAAGTTGCCATGGTGGCAAAAATCGCCACTCCCGAGACCGATCAGGCGTTGGCGGAAAGTATTTTAAACATGAGCAAAGCGGCGGTACAAAGTTTGTCGAAAGAGCTGAGAGCGA
>CAYHSM010000015.1:8539-16885 GCA_964359325.1 uncultured Candidatus Peribacteria bacterium | reverse complement strand
TTCTTACTTGAAATAAAATCCTACTCATTCACCGCGTATTCCTCAAATTTTCTTGTCTTTTCAATATCCACAAACTTCATTTGCTCTTTTTTGAAAGAGAGTTCGATGTGTCCGGTAGGGCCATTTCTATGTTTGCGGATAAATACATCGGTCACCCCTTTTTTGTCAGTATCTTCTTCGTAATAATCTTCGCGATAGAGCATGAGCACAACGTCTGCATCTTGTTCGATTGCACCAGAGTTATGTGATACAACATTTTCCGCGATCCAGCAAGTTGGGCCTGGAACGCTTAAATCAAAAACTTCTTCGATTCCGTCGTAAAAAATATTCACCACTTTATCCCAAAATAAATCATCGTTGCAATAACCCTTTAATGACTCATCTTTCAAAATTTCAGCATAGTCCAATACCTGTGCTCTTGATGGTGCAAAATTAAAATGAGCAGTACCGCCATAAGAGGTTCCACGTAAAGTAGCCATTTGCCTTTGAGAAATACCTTGCAATTTCATTAAATTTTTTACTTTTTCAAAAATTTGTTTTGGCAAAGAATCAACATTGGTATTAGGGACGACATTTTCTAAAGCTTTAGCTAATTTTTCAGCTTGTTGTCTTTTGGGTCCAAAAAATCCAACATATTTCAAAAATTTTCTCATATCCGTAGAGCCGGAAACTGTAATCATATGTACGGGACGATAATTTTGTTTTCTTACCGTCTCAATTCTAGTAACAATACCAAATCTCAGGAGTAATGTGGAAATATCCGCAGCAAGTGTTTGACTGTTTGTACTATAATGTATCCTATGACTACCTTTCGTCCCATTCTTCCTCGTATAAATTGTCCCGTCAGTCGCCCATAAATGCCTCAATAACAAAGCCACTTGTTCATTATTGAAGCTAAAAACCGCTTGAGGCAACCTTTTCTGATGAGATCTCTGATCAAAAATCCCCAAATCTCTTAGCCACTTATTTACTCCTGCCGGTTTCCAGCGATTACCATTTCCGCTGATCAAAAGCTGATGCCAGCTTCTTCGGCCTTTATATCTTTTTACTTCACACCCAAACTCCACTTCACAAGCCTCCTTGACGATCTCACTATTTTCTTCAGAGGCTGTTGTATATCTCATCGGTTGATTTTTCAAATAACTACCATCACCAATCAGTTGACCTAAAAGCGCTACTTTCAAATCCGGCCAAGTCACAGGCGTTTCCGGCTCAGGGATTTTATGTATCAAAGCAACCCTATCACCAATCTGCAATTTGCCAATTTCACACCAATCAAAATTAGCTAATAAACGATGATTGTCAGTTGCTCGAATCGAACGTCCGCTGGCTAATTTAACAGTATAGACCGGCTTTTTCCCAACTTTCCAAACTTTTTCAGCCAAAGATTTAACAATTTTACCATTTTTATCAACTGCCCAAACCTCAGGACTTTGGCCTTCCAAATCCTTAACTTCTACCAAACTACCATCGGATAAAAGCACTCTCGTATCTCCGGTTACGCATTCCCTCAAATCAGACAGCTGCGGAATCTTGCTCGGACGCAACTCAACAGCACGGGACAACTGTGACAAAGCAACAATTGGAATAGACAAATCGCGCGCCAAAGATTTCAAGGACCTGGAAATTTCCGAAATTTCCTGTACACGATTAACCTGATAATTGGATACACTGCCTGAACTCATTAATTGCAAATAATCGATAACCAAAACATCCAAACCGCTTTCCATTTTAAGCCTTCTGGCTTTTGCTTTTAATTCAGATATAGAATTCCCCATCGAATCATCAATGAAAATTTTCATTGAATTAAGCTCGTCCATAATAGAGCCGATTTTGCTGAAATCTTCATCAGTCAATCTACCTGTGCGCATTTTCCATGAATCAACCGAAAGCAAGCTGCAGAACATTCTTTCAACCAGTTGTTCCTTGGACATTTCCAAAGAAATGAGGCCAACAGCTTTGCCCCTTTTGGCGATATTTTGCGCGATATTAAGAGCCAAAGCGGTTTTACCCATGGAAGGTCTTGCCGCAATAACAACCAAATCCGAAGGCTGCAACCCCGATAAAATATTATCAAGAGACTTAAAGCCTGTTGGAATACCGCGATATTTTTCTTTTGTTTCGGGATCATGCAAATCGGAAATTTTTTCGTAAGTTTTATTTAAAATATCTTTGATGTGAACAAAACGATCCGCAAGAAAAGTCTGAGATACGTTAAATAGAGTTTTTTCCGCTTGATCGAGCAGGACTTCGACATCATCGTTCTCCCTGTACCCAAGCCCTTTTATAGCATCTCCGGCAAGAATCAGTCTTCTTAAAATGGACTTTGATTTAACAATCGTGGCGTATTGGAAAATATGAGTGGCCGTAGGAACTTCATTTGCCAAAAGCGCAAGATATGAAGCCCCTCCAATCAATTTAAGCTGATCTCTGTCTTCAAGAATATTTGTTAAAGTGACCAGGTCGATAGGGGAGCGTTTGTCATATAAATCACAAATGGCCTGATAAACCATGCGGTGAGCATCATGATAAAAATCCTCGGGTTTCAAAAAATCCGCAATTTTAACAATAGAATCCTTATCAACAAGCAGAGAACCGATGGTTGACTTTTCAGCCTCCAAACTGCTTGGGGGAACAAGATTACCTTGATTAGTCATTTTAAACCCTTTTAGTGCCCTTGGGATGCTCAATATACATAAAGATTTTTGATAGTTCAAGATTTTAAGAAAATTTTAACTTTGTATGCTACAACACCTGATATGAACAAAATAGAACTTGGTAAATTCGGAGAAAAATACGCTGCTGATTTTCTGAGAAGCCAGGGATATCGGATTTTAACAACGAATTTTCGCACACGCTTTGGAGAAATAGATTTGATAGCCCTGGATATTTCGAGTAGTCGAGAGCTGGTTTTTGTGGAAGTAAAGACCAGAACCGGTGAAAGTTTTGGCTTGCCGCAAGAGTCTGTCACGTATTCCAAAAAAGAAAAATTATTAAAAACAGCGCTGCATTTTTTGAGTGTATCAAGTCCAAAAATTTATAGCGGTTGGAGAATAGACGTAATTGCCGTAAAATTGGATGAGCGGTATCGGCTTAAAGACATAAATCATTTTAAAAATATTTTTAATGGATAGCGATAAAAAAAGAATGTTGGTTTTTGGGGGCCTGATAGTCATAGCGATAGTGGTATCAGTTGTATATTTTTTTTGGGGGGCAGTGATTAACAAAGGCACCTTGAGAATTATTGGCAAAGCTCCTTTTACAGTGGAAGTTTTTGGAATAAGCACAAATGAGTGCCAAACTTCTCCTTGCGAGATAAAATTAAAGCGAGGACTTAAAGATTTAATAATAAAAAAAGAGGGATATAAAACCTTGATCACGGACGCTACGGTAAAAATGTGGAGTACTGTGGATTTGAACGTGGAGCTTGAAGTTATTCCGCAGGTTGCAAATACGCAGAGCGTGCCGGAAGATCAAAAGACGGAACAATATAAACTGGTCCCGGACAAAAAAACTAAAATGCAAAAATTGGTTAACGCGAATGATACGAGGGAAGTGGCAATAGTATATTTTCAGAAAGCTTTGGGAAACACGTTAATCATAGGGAATAAAAATTCCATTTTGATAATCAGCAAGCCGGGAAATGATCAGGGGGTCTATTTGGTAAATGTAAAAGCGCAAACAAGAGAAAAACTGACAGACGAAAATTTAAGTGAAATTAAAGATGGAAAATGGTCTTTAGATGGCAGTTATTTGATTTATAAAAGGAAAAATTCGGAATTTTTATGGTTGCTGGATAGCGCATCAAAAACCACGAAGCAATTACAATTAACAATAGGACTCGCTCAAATATCCTGGATTTACAATAACGATTTGATGTTTATTACGGATCAAAGTTACCGTTCTCAAGGAGAAACGGAAGTTGATTTGGTTGAGGAAAAAGCGATAACGGGGTTCACGGTGGGGGCCTATCACGCACCGGAAAATATTTATGAAAGGATAGAAACATTCGCTCAAATTCCAAGCCTCCCAACACAGGTTATAGCAACAAATAACGGTCAAACAGTATATTTCACAATAAATAACGAAAAATTCAAAGTCAATTTGAAGTAATTTCAGTAAGATTTTAGAAAAATTTTAACTTTGCCTGCCATAGTTTTTTTGATTTAACCAAAAAATTATGGCAAAAAAAGTCTTTTCATGTTCTTTTACAGGTATTAAATGCCGGATAATTGAAGTGGAGGCGGATATAAGCAACGGGCTTCCAACATTCTCAATAGTCGGGCTTGGTGACACGTCAGTTCAGGAATCCAAAGAGAGAGTACGCACAGGCATTAAAAACAGCGGCGCGGTTTTTCCCCAGACACGAAAAACAATAAATCTCGCTCCGGCGGAAATAAAAAAACAGGGATCATTATTTGATTTGCCAATCGCGGTGGGGATTTTACTGGCCAGCGATCAGATAAAAAATGACAATTTTCAGAATTCCGTGATAGTGGGGGAGCTTTCATTAAATGGCGCTGTTAAAAAAATCCATGGTGCTTTGGCGATTACTCAACATGCAAAAGAGAAAGGATTTAAAAAAATATTTTTGCCCGAGGCAAACGCAAAAGAAGCCAGTTTTATTGAAGGCCTCGAGATATATCCGGTAAGCACTCTGAAACAATTTATTGAATTTTGCTCGAATGCGTCAGCTATAACGCCTTATAGTCACAGCGAGATCGAACGCATTAAAAAAGGACTCAGATCGAATCAGAATTATTCGCTTGAGAATATAATGGGGCTGGAAAGAGCCAAAAGAGCGCTTATGATAGCAGCCGCGGGCGGACATAATGTTCTGCTTGTAGGACCCCCGGGAACCGGAAAAACCATTTTGGCCAGAGCTTTTGCGAGCTTAATACCTGAGATGTCAAAAAATGAAATTTTTGAAACCACCAAGATTTTTTCCGTAGCTGGACTTACCGATTCGATCTCGCCGCTGATAATCGAAAGACCTTTTAGAGAAGTCCATCATACGGCTTCGATAGTGTCGGTTGTTGGCGGAGGGACAAGCTTGCCAAGCCCCGGAGAAATTACGCTCGCGCACAATGGAGTTTTATTTTTTGATGAAATAACAGAATTTCCTTTGAGGATTTTGGAAGCTCTGCGTCAGCCGTTGGAGGACAAATATATAACCATAAATCGCGCAAATTTTTCCGAAAAACTCCCGTGTAATTTTATTTTTATAGCCACAATGAATCCTTGTCCGTGCGGGTATAAAGGTGATCAAAAAATACAATGTATCTGTACGCCGGCACAAATTCAAAATTATCAAAAAAAGCTGTCCGGCCCGATTCTCGATAGATTTGATATTTTTTTGGAAGTGCCGAGGATCGCTCTTAAAAATGTATTTGAGGAGATGGGAAATTCCGGAGCGGCCATGCATGAATCGGTTAAAATCGCGCATACTGCGCAAAAAAACCGCTTCAACAATCGGAAAAATATTCACAAAAATGGAGACATGAAAATGGATGAAATAAAAGAATTTTGTCATCTGGATAAGGAAGAAAATAATTTTCTCAATCAAGCCGTGGAAAATCTCGGATTATCAAATCGCGTCCATTTGAAAATAATCAAAGTCGCCAGAACGATAGCGGACATTGAGCAAAAAGAAAGAATTGAGATAGCGCATCTGGCGGAAGCTGTAAATTACCGGAAACAGGGTGTTTCCGCTTGATTCTTTCCGAATTTCGGATTATCATATTTTCAGTAAAAACGTTTAATATTAAAATCTATGGATAATACTATTTTGGAGCTTTCCGATCGCGGCCAGTTAACCATTCCCAAAAAAGTCAGACAGATAATGGTTGTAAAAAGGTTTATTTGTCAGGTAAGGGATAATAAAATCATTCTTGAACCGCTTCAGACACGAGATGAATTTTTGACAGAATTGGAAAATGCAAAAAAAGAATGGAAAACAAAGGGAGGATTAACGGTCAAAGAAATCAAAAAGAAATATCAACTGTAATGAAAAAAACATATCAATTCCAATTTTCTCCAAATGGCGAAAGGAATTTCGTTAATCTGTCAAAAACTTTGCAAAGTAGAGTACTAAAGAAACTTGAATATTTTGAGCGGATAGAAAACCCATTGGTATTTGCTAAAAAACTTGAAGGATTGAATGATCTTTATCGTTTCAGGGTGGGAGATTACCGAATAATAGTAACGCCGGAAGAAAAAAATATTCTAACCATACTTTTAATCTTAAAAATAGCACATCGTAAGGAAGTATATAACGGATAAAAGACTAACCCATCAACATTTTAGTCCCGATCGCCAGTAGCATCACGACCGCAGCTCTTTTGACCCACAAGCTGCCTTTTAAATATTGCAAGTGCGTACCTAATGAACCGCCGACAATGGCACCGATAATAACCGCACCGGCAAGCTTCATGTCAAAATTTTCAGTGATCGCCAGGTAAATCACCTGGCTGGTACTTAATATCGCGTAGTTAAACATCGTATACGCTATGGCCCTGATAAAATTCATTCTCAAAACCGAAACGAGATAAATTGTTAAAAAAATTCCGGTCCCGCCAAACATTCCATTAAGCACATTAATAAAAAAAGAAAACACCGCGCTGATCAACAAAATTTTAATGCCAAAATCCTTTTTGCCGTCATGAATACCTGTATTTTTTGAGAAAAAAATATATAAACCGACCGTTATAAGTATTATCGCCAGAAATCTCTCAAACAAAATTTCATTAAATTGATATTGCAAAAGGTACGTGCCAAAGGCGGTGCCCATAAGTCCGCCAATCGTTAAAAACAGCATCAATTTAAAATCAAAACTGATTTTCTTGAAATGCAATCTGCTTGCGGCAAAGGTCATCACTACTGCGCTGATTTTACTGACTATTAAGAGGGAAATGTAAGTATCATTAAAAAACATCAGCATAAGAGGGAAAAGAATCAGAGATGATCCGCCGCCGGAAAACGATCCTATAATTGTTGATAAAAACGCTAAGAAAGAAGCAAAAATTAATTGATATTCCATGACTCCATTATAGTATATAATTACGGCATCACATATAAATTATGCAAGACACCGCTAGAACAAAAAAGTGCAATAAATGTTTGCAAAATTTTGAAGTTGCAAAAGAGGACACGGATTTTTATAAGGAAGTAAATATCCCAGGTCCAACACTCTGTCCGGATTGTCGCCAGCAAAGAAGACTTTTATGGAGGAATGAAAGAGTTTTGTATAAGAGAAAATGCGACGCAACAGGCAAAGAAATACTTTCGGTATATTCTCAAGAAAAACCATTTCCGGTTTATAACAACGATTATTGGTATTCGGATAAATGGGACGCTATGACATATGGCAGGGATTTTGATTTCAATAGGCCATTTTTTGAGCAGTTTGGTGAGCTGATCAATAGTGTGCCGCAGTTGTCGCGTTCAGCAGTCGCGAACCAAAATTCCGATTACGTTAATCAATGCGGCTGGTGCAAAAACTGTTATCTGATTTTTGAAGCGGATTATGACGAAAATTGCATGTACTGCAACAATATTTACGATTCGCGATTTTCAATGGATATGCTTATGGCCGTAAATTGCGAACTTTGTTATGAATGTATAGATTGCGATGATTCATATAATTTAAAATTTTCACAAGACTGTAAAAATTGCTCGGATTCGTGGTTTTTAAAAAGTTGCATTGGATGTCGCCATTGTTTCGGGTGCGTAAATATGCGCGACAAACAGTATTATTTTTTGAATGAAAAATGTTCAAAAGATAAATATGAAGAAAAATTAAAAGCTACAAAATTAAAAAGTTATGACGACTTGCAAAAAGCGCGTGAAAATTTTGCAAATTTCGTAAAAAAATACCCGCACAAATATCTGCAGGGAGTGCAAAACGAGGATTCCACAGGGAATTATTTATCTCAAACGCAACGCTGTGAAAATTGTTTTGATCTTAACCATTGTCAGGACTGTAGGTTCGTTTTCAATTCGCGCAACATGAAAAAATGTTATGACATTACGGTTTTTGGATCAATTGGAGGTGCGGAATATTGTTATGACAGTCACGAAATCGGAGGAGGAGCCAGGAATGTATTTTTTGGCGATCAAATTTGGAATGGAGTACATGACATTTTTTATTCGAAACTTTGCATAGACAGCTCACATGATCTTTTTGGATGCGTGGGACTGAAGCATAAGGAATATTGCATTTTTAATAAACAATATTCAAAAGAAGAATATGAAGCTTTGAAAAAACGAATAATAGAGCACATGATGAAAGCTAACGAGTGGGGAGAATTTTTACCAAAAGAAATAGTACCTTATGCTTACAACGAA